>JAEUIG010000266.1 GCA_016795125.1 Planctomycetaceae bacterium
CAAAGACACAAAGAGCACAAAGAAGCGGTTTTGAGTTGAGTCCAGAATTGCATTTATTGTGATTCAACAAAGTCGTCCGCGGAGCGGGCGAAAACGATGTCCACCATTGGCAAGACAGTGACATGGATGTTGCTGATCGCCCTGGCCGGGGCGGCGGGGGGCGGCGCGTACCTGTGGCAACTCGCCCAGAACTCCGAGCAGATCATTCGCGGGAAGCTGCAGCAGCAGCTGACGGACAAGGTCCCCGACTGGGACGTCTCGTTCGAGACCGTCAGCCTGGATTTGTCCGGCGCGGCCCGGCTGACCAATGTCACGCTGCGGCTGCGCGACCGGGAAGGGCCGCTCGTCCATGTCCCGCAACTCGTGGCGATGCTCGATCGCGACCTGTTTCAGAAGAACCAGCTCATCCGCATCGAACGGGTCTCACTGCACGAGCCGACGGTCTGGATCAGCCGTGACGCCGCCGGCAACTGGAACTGGCAGTTCTTCACGCCGCCGCCGCAGTCCGACGCTCCCTGCCCGGAGATCGAGATTCTTGGCGGCACGATCGTCGTCCACAGCGAGCGCACCAGGCAGCTTCCGGAAACCGAATTCTCCTGCCGCAGTCTGCACGGCCGGCTGATTCCGTCGGGCCATCGCCGCTACTCCGTGCGGATCGAAACCGACGTCGACCACGCCGGTGCGCTCGCCATCAACGGGTCCATCGATCTCACCAAGCGATCGTGGCAGTTGATCGGCGATGTCGCGGCGCTCGACACGCAGCAGGGGGTGCTCGACGTGGCCGCCGGCCTGTCACCCGAACTGCGGCGGCAGGTCACCGCGCTGTCCGACCGGCAGACGCGCGGCGACTGGACCATGTCGCCCGAGGACATCGAGCAGCTGCCGCCGTTTTCGATCGGGAACCCGGTCCCGATCCGCACCGCGGCCGCCAGCACGCCGCGCTCTGAGTTCTCGCTGCCGGAGCTCGGCGTCCAGGCACAGCTCGACGTGCATTTCAAGCTGCAGCAGGCGGGCGCCGGTGCCCCTCTTGAATACGCGGTCGAGGCCACGATTCACCAGGGACAGATTGAAAACGCGGCGCTGCCCGTCCCGCTGTACGACCTGCGTGGAAGGATCGCCGCCACGCAGGAGGAAGTGATCATCGAGAACGTCTCCGCCGCCAACGGCGATAGCGAACTGCATATTTCGGGACGACTCGGCCGCACCGCGGATGGCTGGACGAAGGACCTCACCGTCAAAGCCGTCAATCTGAAGGTCGATCCCAGCATCCGGGACTATGTGCATCACGAAGCCGCCCGGAAGATGTACGACCAGATTCAGCCGGCGGGACGGTTCAATCTCGACGTCCGCGTCGTCCACGACGGCGTGTCTGCCCCGGCCATCACCCTCAACGAATTCACCGCGCTCGAATGCTCGTGTCTGCACGAAGCATTCCAGTATCCGATCGAAAAGGTCACCGGGTCGATCCGCCAGGAGGGGCCGGAATTCCTCCTGAAGCTCGATGGATTCGCCGGCACACGCCCCGTGCACCTGGAGGGCAGCGTCCGCAACCCCGGTCCGGAAATGGAGGCGCGGCTCGACATCCACGCGACCGACGTTCCGCTCGATCAGCGCGTGCTGAATGCGCTCGCCCTCGAGAAGTACAAGAAGACCCGACAGGCGCTGGAACTGCTGCGGCTCGAGGGCCTCGCAAACGTCGCAGCGACACTCCGACGGCCGGCCGGCGCCGGCCAGAAATTCGCGCTCGAGCTGCACGTCAACGTCCGGAACGGCGTCCTCGACTACATGCAGTTCCCCTATCGCATCACGAACCTCTCCGGCGAAATCCACTACAACCCGCTGGACCCGGCGTCAGGTCCCGTCTGGCGGTTCGACAAACTCCAGGGGATCCATGCGAACGGCCAGGCCGGACCTGCTCCGGTCGCCCTGACGGGGCGCGCATCGTACGACCAGCGGCAGACGCCGGGTGAGCTGGCGGTCGTGGTTCACGCGCAGGGTGCGCCGATCGACCAGGACCTGCACCGCGCCTGCTTCACCGCCAATCCCGCTCTCAACCGGATCTGGGAAGAGCTGAATCCGGCCGGCATGCTCGACCTCGATGTCGACCTCCGCTGGCGGCCCGGCTCGCGTGTCGATGTCCGGCTGCCGTCGGTGCGACTCAGCAACGGCCGCATCACGCTCCGCCCCATTCCCATCGAGTGGACAAACGTCGAAGGCAGCTTCAGCTGGCAGAACGGCGTCGCCACGATCGGCTCGACGATGGCCGGCGACGGCGGCACGTTGTCCGCCGAGCATCAGGGTGCGACCCTGCAGATCATCAACCAGGGTCCCGACACCGCCATCATCGAGATCGAGCCGCATGCCAACCTCGACTGGCACGTGCACCTGGAGGACATGCAGATTCGCGGCCTGGTCTGCGACGCCGAACTGCGCTCCAGGCTGCCCGCCGGCATGGCGGGCGTCATCTCCGCACTCGATCCGCAGGGACCGATCGACACCGACCTGGGCATCGACCTCAAGGGCGCCAATGACACCGTTACCGCGTCGTGGTCGCAGGTCGTGCGTCTGAACGGCAACCGGCTGACCGCCGGCGTCGTGCTCGAACGCGCCATCGGCAACATCGAAATCATTCACGGCATCTGGGACGGCGCCTTTGCCACCGTCGAAGGCTACATCGATCTCGTTTCGGCCCGGGCGCTCAACATGCCGCTGGAGCTGGTGCGGGGCCCATTCACCGTGGACGGCAATCTGCTCACGATCGGTTCTCCCGACTGGCAGATTCCCGAGTGGCGATTCGCCGGACCGCCGCGGCACACGGAACTCAATCCGTACCGCGGCCGCGAGCTGCGCGTGGACCGCTTCTACGCCGACCCACAGCACGACGGCAAGCTCGGCCTCAAGGCGGTCGCGCTGATCAATCCGGTCGAAGCGGAGCAGACCCAGTATCGCGCCGCCGTCACCATGGGCGATGCCAGCCTCCGCGCCTGGGCCATCGATCGCCGCATCGCGGGCCAGAAGCTGCGCGGCTCAGTCAACGGGCATGTCGATTTCCGGGGCCGTGGAACTTCCGGCCGCGCGATCGTCGGCAGCGGATTCATGAAGATCAGCCAGGCAGAAATCTTCGAACTGCCGGTCTTTGCTCAAATGATGCCGACGCTGAACTTCAAGCGCGGCAACCAGACGCTGTTCAACGAGGGCTTCGGAGAATTCCGTCTCCACGACGGGCTGGTCGACTTCAACGCCATCGAGCTTTCGGGCGACGCCTTTCAATTGGTCGGACGCGGGAAGACGGAGTACACGGCGGACTCCGCGGGAATCGTTGATCTCAACTTCTTTACAAAGGCCGACGACCAGTTTCTGGGCGGGCTGACGCGCGTGCCGATCGCCGGCTCGCTGTTCGACAACTGGATGCACATTCATGTCACCGGGACGATCAACAATCCTCGCATCGAACAGCTCCCCGGCAATCCGACGCAATACGTTCGCGGCATCCTGCAGGATGTCGAGAAGCTCCAGCGGCAGATGCTGACCCCGTTCGGCATGCCGCAGCAGGGAACGCGCCCCCGACCGCCGGAGCGCTGACTCGACGTTGACGAGCGGCCGGCAACACGTGAAAAGTGATACGGGATCAGAACGCCCACCAGCCCGAAGCACCGGCGAGGGCGGGCATACTCGATAAGCCACGAACTCTTCCCCGTGGCGTGCAGGAAATCGACATGCGAATTCACAGCCTCCAGTTCACCGCGCACCTGCTGTTGATCGTGCTGGTCGGCATCGGAACTGCATGCGGACAGGATGTCGGCGACACCGTCCAGGCAGCGACGGCCGTGCAACTCAAGATCGAGGACGAGTCTGTCGCCACGGTCGCGGCCGGCGACGCCCTGACCGTGCGCAAGGTCGCCGACAGCTGGCTGTGGGTGCAGACAGCGGACGGGCGCCGCGGCTGGGTCCTCAAGGACCAGGTGCGGACCGCCGCGCCGTCGCAGCAGCGCACGGCAAGCCCGACTCCGGCCGCGGCGTCCACGACCACTCCGGCACGCGCCGCCAACGATCCCTGGCTGACCGCCATCGGCGTCCTGTCCGGCCAGAACATCTACACCACGTACGCATACATCGGCGCCATCGCCGACGGATACGGCAACAAGTCCTACACCGCCGAGCAGGTGCAGCAGTTGATGAAAGATGTGGCCACCATGGCCGGCGTGACGCGCGAACACCTGCAACAGGTCCGCGACACCAACATCGTCGATCAGGACCGGGCCGTCATCGACGAAGTCATCACCATCATCACGCTGCTGACGGAAGAAGCCAACGCCCTCTCCCGCTACGCCAAATCCGGCGCCGACGCCGACCTGCAGACCTACGACAAGGCCCGCACGGAAGCGTGGCCGAAAGTCAAGAAAATGCTGGATCTGAAGTAGCTGTCAGGTGTCAGCTTTCAGCCGTCAGCTTTCAGACGTCAGCGATTCGCCTTTCGGTAGTTGCCCCTCACGAATCCGGGCGTATGAGATTGACCCCGAAGGGGTCGCAGCCTGTAGCCCCGGGTCGCGAGCGGAGCGAGCGCACCCGGAGTGTGGCACGGAGGTTCGACCGACCCCGGCGGGGTCGCATCGAGCGACGACGGGCTCACACTGGACGAACAGCTTCGCCGCTCATTTCCTGCCGGCTGAAAGCGGAGGGCTGACGGCTCCTAAACCACCGGCAGCGTATACGGCCCCCGATACGCCTTCGTCAGCAGCGCATCCGCTTCCGGGCAATC
>JAEUIG010000353.1 GCA_016795125.1 Planctomycetaceae bacterium
GGGAGCGCTGTTCGCCGTGGGCTATCTGCTGCGGCATCTCGACTGCTCGCACGGGAGCGTGCTGCTGCGCGAGCCGATCGACACGACCCAGAAGCCGGAGTTTCCCATACGCGGCCATCAGCTCGGCTACCGCGCACAGGCCAACAGCTACGACGCCTGGGACGCCGCCATGTTCGACCAGTACATCCGCGAGTTGGCGCTCTTCGGCACGAACTGTGTCGAGAACATACCGTTCCAGGATGATCGGCCGACGCCCATCATGCCGCTGAGCCGCCCGGAGATGAACCGGGCGATGGCGTCGATCTGCGACAGGTACGACGTGGACTACTGGGTGTGGACGCCGGCGGACTTCGACCTCAAGGACCAGGCGAAACGCGCGGCCGCGATTGAGTTTCACGAAGCGTTCTACAAGGACTGCCCGCGGCTGGACGCGATCTTCTTTCCCGGCGGCGATCCGGGAGACAATCATCCGGCGGACGTGATGCCGTTCCTGGCGGACCTGGCGCCGGTCCTCGCGAAGCACCATCCCGAGGCGAAGATCTGGATGTCGCTGCAGGGCTTCGAGGGGGAGAAGACCGACTACGTCTTTGAGTGGCTCGATGAGCATCAGCCAGACTGGCTGGGCGGACTCGTCGGCGGACCCAGCAGTCCGCCGCTGCCGATCCTCCGGGGGCGGCTCAACCAGAAGTACCAGCTGCGCGACTACCCGGATATCACGCACATCGTCCGCTGCCAGTACGAGGAGGAGAACCTCGACCAGGTGTTCGCGCTGACGGCCGGCCGCGAGCCGATCAATCCGCGCCCGCTGTTCTACGCCGGCGTCTTTGCAGCAACGGCGCCGCACACGAATGGCTTTCTCAGTTACTCCGACGGCTGCCATGACGATGTCAACAAGGCGCTGTGGAGCGCGCTGGGCTGGAATTCCAGCCAGGATCCGCGGGCGATCCTCGTCGAGTATGCGACCTGCTTCTTCGGGGCGAAAGATGCGGAGTCGATCGCCGACGGCATTCTCGAACTGGAGCAGAACTGGAACGGCTCGCTGCGGGAGAACGCCGGGGTTCCGCAGACGCTGGAACGGTGGCAGGGGCTGGAAGCGGCGCATCCGGAACTGAAGGATGACTGGCGCTGGCAGATGCTCCTGACGCGCGCGTACTACGACGCCTATCAGCAGGCGCGGCTGGAGTACGAGACGCAGCTGGAACAGGACGCCTATGCCGGACTCAATGACGACAACGGACGCACTCCGACAGAAGCGATTCGTGCCGCACGCGCCACACTGGCCCGTGCCGAGTCGGAGCCGGCGCGGCCGGAGCTGCGCAACAGATTGATTGAGCTGTTCGACGACCTCTACGCGACGTGCAAATTCCAGAGCAGCGTCGAGAAGTACCACGCGATCCATCCGCAGCGGGGGTGCATGCTCGATTTCCTCGACTATCCGCTGAACAACCGCTTCTGGCTCGAAGATGAATTCAACAAGGTGCTCACGCTGCCGACGCTCGAAGCCCGTTGGGAACGACTGCATGAACTCAAGACGTGGGAGAGTCCCGGTCCCGGCAGCTTTTACGACGACATCGGCAACGTCGGGCAGAGTCCACACGTCATGCCTGATCCGGCGCACACCGCTGGAAACTACTGGTGGGTCGAGAACGGCATGACGCGCCGCCGGCTGTCGTGGCTGGTGACCGGTGAACCGGCGTCGCTGGAATACGCCGAGCTCGATCCGCAGGGGACGTACGTGCTGAAGTTCAGCGGGTTCGGCGATCTCAAGCCGCGCGGCGACGGCGAATCGCTCACTGCGACGCGGTATGAGACCGACGAGAACACGTTCAAGGAATTCCCGGTGCCGGCGGAGATGATCCAGGACGGCAAGCTGAGCGTGACGTTCGACAGCGTGTATCTCGAAGGCGTGAACTGGCGGCGGCAACCACGGCTGGCGGAAGCGTGGCTGTTGAAGAAGTAGGTCAGGCTGTGCCTGACGCAACCCGCTTCAATGAAATCAGCCCGAAGGGCTGGCAGCGATTAGCCGGCGGTTGAGCGGAGCGACACCGCCGGTGCGAGTCTGTACTGGAAGTTGCATCCCGGAGGGATGCCAGCCAACCGCGAGCAGGCTGTCATCCCTTCGGGATGAGGCCCGATTCAAGCACGAGATTCCGGTGGCGTCGCTTCGCTCAGCCACCGGCTAATGGATGCGACCCCTGACGGGGTCAACGAAAACTGGAATTGGAACGACGCATCCGCACCGCCGGCGGCTGACGCATCAACTTCTCTTTAAGTGTCCGGCGAAGTGCGGTACGATCTTCCGTTCCGACAGGTCGGGGCGCGTCACTCTGGCCGTGCCCCGTACGTTTCCGTGAACGCAACGGAGAAACCCGGTCATGCTCAGCATCCTAGGCGGCAGCTCGACGCTGTGCGACGGAGTGAGACGTCGCGAGATTCTCCGCGCCGGCGGACTGTCGCTGTTCGGTCTCTCGCTGCCGGACGTGCTCCGCGCATCGGCTCAGTCGCGCGCTCAAAGCCCTGAGCAGCGGCCGTCGCGGATCAAGTCGGTCATCCTGTTCAATCTGCTCGGTGGTCCGAGCCACATGGACATGTTCGACCTGAAGCCGCAGGCACCGGTCGAGGTGCGCGGCGAATTCGGGCCGATCGCCACGTCGCTGCCGGGACTCGACATCTGCGAGCACTTGCCGAAGACCGCGCAGTGGATGCACAAGGCGTGCCTCATCCGCTCGATGTCGCACAGCTACAACTCGCATGATCCGCTGGCGATCATGACCGGGTTTATCGGCGGCAATCCACAGGCCCAGGCGCAGCCCACCGACCCGCCAGACATCGGCGCGATTTGCCAGTACCTGGGACTCGGCGCGAACGACGTGCCGGGCGCCGTCTGCCTTCCCTGCTTCCCTGGCTCGGGGCAGAACTATCGCCGCGGCGGACCGTACGGCGGGTTCCTCGGCAGCCAGTACGACCCGCTGTTCTCGGTGTGCGATCCGACATTCGGCCGCGAGCCGAAGCAGCAGCATTACGATCCGGTGCTGCCGATCGGCGAACCGTACCTGCCGGGCCTCGGCCACCAGGAGCAGATGACGGCCGACCGGTTCTCCAGCCGGCGCTCGCTGGTGGAGCAGATCGATGTGGAGTTTGAACGCGCGGGAAAAACGCGGGCCGTGCAGCGGCTGGACCGGTTTCAGGAGAAAGCGTTCGACCTGATGACGTCGAGCCGCACGCGGGATGCATTCGACCTGTCGCAGGAGGCGGATGAGACCCGCGATCGCTACGGCCGCAACCTGTTCGGCTCGAGCCTGCTGGTCGCGCGGAGGCTGGTCGAAGTAGGCGTGCCGTTCATCAGCGTGCATCAGGAGATTTTCAAGCACTACGGGCACGCGTACGACATGCATGCCAACAACTTCGGCATGCTGAAGAACATGAACCTGCCGGTGCTGGACCAGGTGTACCCGGCGCTGATCCAGGACCTCGAAGACCGCGGCCTGCTGGATTCCACGCTGGTCATCGTGATGGGCGAAATGGGCCGCACGCCGAAGATCAACAAGGTGGCTGGCCGCGATCACTGGCCGCAGTGCGGCTTCAGCCTGCTGACCGGCGGCGGCGTGAAACCGGGCATGGTCCACGGCGCGACCGACAAGATTGGCATGTGGCCGATCAGCGACGCGGTGCATCCGTCGGACCTCGTCGCGACGATTTACCACCTGCTGGGCGTCGACCCGCACCTGCTCGTGCATGACAAGCTCGGGCGTCCCTTCCCGATTGCGCACGGCGGCGAGCCGATTCACGCGATCCTTGCGTGAGTTGAAGGAAGGAAAGAACAGGAGATAACGGAGAAAACAGACGAGTCGGATAGGGATACCCTTCAGTGATCGAGATTTCTTCCGACAAACGGCGCGCGTCTCCTCCTTTGCTTTCTCCGTTCCCTCTGTTACCTCCTGTTCAACTTCTTCTTTTCTTCGCAGCAACAGCCTGCGCGGGCGATCCGCAGATCGATGCCGACATTCCCGGCGGCAACATCGTCGTTGAACGGATCGAGGGCAACGACGTCTGGGTGCATCAGGATCAGCGGGATACGCCGCGGTTCTGGTTCTGGTGGCACCTGCGGGTGCAGGGGGCGGCCGGGCGGACGCTGACGTTTCACTTTACGCAGGGAAACGTGTTTGGCACGCGCGGACCGGCGGTGAGTCGCGACGGCGGGAAGACCTGGGACTGGCTCGGCGTCGAGGCCTGCGATGGCGATGCATTCACCTGCGAGTTCGCCGACGGCGACACGCGGGTGGCGTTTGCGATTCCCTACACTCCGGCGAATCTCGATCAGTGGTTGAGGACTCATGACAGTCAGTATCTCGTGCGAGAATCGCTGTTGCAGACCGACGAGCAGCGGAACGTAGACCTGCTCCGCGTGGGCTGCGTTGACGGCAGCGCGCAGCGACGTGTGCTGATCACGGCGCGGCATCATGCGTGCGAGTCGCTGGCGAGTTATGTCGTCGAAGGACTGATGGAAGGCTGGCTCGCGCTGGATGACGACGGCGCCTGGCTGCGCGAAAATGTCGAGCTGGTTGTCGTGCCGATTATGGATGTCGACGGCGTCGAGGACGGCGACCAGGGGAAGCTTCGGGCGCCGCACGATCACTGGCTCGATTACGGCGATGGCAGCCTGTACGAGGAGGTGCGGGCGCTCAAGCAGCGATTTCAGGACAATCCGCAGCCCGTGGATGTTGCGCTCGACATCCACTGCCCGTCGATCCGCGACGAAAAACTCTACTTCGCACTGGGTCCG
>JAEUIG010000389.1 GCA_016795125.1 Planctomycetaceae bacterium
GAAGTGTGAGAAGAGTGTGAAAAGTGACAAGCAACGACGTAGGTCCGAAGGACCGACACGATGTAGCCGGCGGCGTAAGCCGCCGGAGCGATTCGCAACATCGACCAGCCCCGTGATGGGGCGACACCAAGCGCACGAGCGTGCCGCCCCCGTTGGGGGCTAACGAGCGATGACCCACGTTATTCCGTGGGCTTACGCCCACGGCTACGACGTGTCGCCGCTTCGCGGCTGTCTTCATCGACGTATCGCTCTCGGCGAGGCGAGGCGACCATTGCTACAATCCGGCCATGACGGAACCACGCAAGCGACGGATCGTCAGGCGGATGCTGGCAGCGCTCGCTGTGCCGTTCCTCTTGATCGGCTGGTATGTGCTGTCGTGGATGATTATCTCCCGTGCGGCCCAACAGGAGACCATCAGCGCGGACATGGCCATCAGAATTGCGCCCGCCTTCGCGCCGATCGTGCAATACTGCCGTGCCAAGATGCCAGGCTCTCAGATGTTGACTGAGACGTGGTGGACGTTGAACCCGCGCCGACAGCCCACGATGCCCGATGGAACGCTGTGGCCGGAGGCGCTGAACATGGTCCCGGGCGGAATGTACCCTCCAGAGCCCAATCCGCCGCGGCCAGCCGACACAGTAGGTAGGCTATCGTCGCAGTGAGACTGCCCGATAATTCCAGCGTCTGCCGAACATATCGCGCTGACACCGGCATCCGTTGAAGAAAGCCACGGGGATGAACCCCGTGGCTCGATCGTCACTACGTTAACCGGGGGCTTACGCCGCCCGGCTCGCCGATTCTTGGCGGCTACGTTTCGCCGAGGAGGCCTTTGTTGAGGCGTTCGAGGGCCTCGTTCTCGATCTGCCGCACGCGCTAGCGGGTGAGGCCCATCGATTCGCCGATCTCCTTCAGGGTGCGCGGCTCGCCGTCGTCGAGGCCGTACCGCATCCGCAGGATCAGCGCTTCGCGGGAGTCCATCGTCTCCAGCAGGGCGAAGACGTGCTTGAGATTGTCGTTGTCGAGCAGTTCGTCCTCGGGGCCTTTCTGGCGCTCGTCCGCGACCAGGTCGCCCAGCGACCAGTGGCTCTCGCTGGCGTCGGCCGGCGGCGTCGAGTTGTAAAGCTGGATCGCCTTCTTGACGATCTTCAGCTTCTTGGCGGGCAGCTCGAGGACGCGGGCGACTTCTTCCGGCGTCGGCGTGCGGCCGAGTTCGTCCTGGAGGCGGGCCGTGGCGCGGCGCCACTTCGACAGCAGTTCGACCATGTACGCCGGGATGCGGATCGTCTTGCCGCAGTTGATCAGCGCCCGCTTGATGGACTGCTTGATCCAATAGCTGGCGTAGGTGCTGAACCGGGTGTTCATGCCGGGGTCGAAGCCCTCGACCGCGCGCAACAGGCCCAGGTTCCCTTCTTCGATGAGGTCCTGCAGCGGCAGGCCCTTGCCGACATAGCCGCGGGCGATGTTGACGACGAGCCGCAGGTTGGCGCGGACCATGCGGTCGCGTGCGGACTGGTCGCCGTCGGCGATGCGGTAGGCGAGTTCTTTCTCTTCGTCGGCGGTCAGGAGTCGCGTTTCATTGATTTCTCTGAGGTAGGTTTCGAGGGGGGATTGAACGGCGGCGGTCACTCGACGGCGAGTCGTCTTATGCATGATTCCGAAAAGGTCCGAGGTCCCGAAGGGAGGCGGGCTGGCAGCGGAGTCGTTCCGTGCGCCCGCGGGCCTTGTCGCATCCGTGTGAGGTACGGAAGTGATATCGGCGGGTCTGGGAAGACTTCTCGAATCAAGCAGGCTGGGAAAGCGAGGCAAGCTCTCCGGCTGGCAGACTGGCGCAAAGATAACGGCCCTGCGGGTTATGAGGCCCGCAAGGCCGTTGTGTGTATGCAGGGTGCGTTTTAACGCACCTTAACCAGTCGGCGGTTTTCGGCGTCGGTGCGGCGAGCCGCACCCTACTCCTGGTTCTCGTCCGCTTCCTTGGGCGTGCCCATGGAGAACAGCGGGCCGGAACCGGCGCCGGTGCCGCCCTTCAGTTCTTCGCGCGGAGTGGCCGCACCCGCAGCAGCACCGCCGGCGCTGCCGGTGTCCTGTTCCGGTTCGGCATCCATCCGGCGGGACAGGCCGATCTTGCGATCGTCGCGGTCCACACGCAGGATCTTGACCTCGATCTCTTCGCCGATCTGCACTTCCTCTTCGGGATTGGCCACCTTATGTGCGGCCAGTTCCGAAATGTGCAGCAGGCCTTCGAGCTGCTCTTCCAGCTCGACGAACACCCCGAAGTTGGTGATCTTGGTGACCTTGCCTTTGACGATGCTCCCCGGCTGGTACCGGTCAGGGATGCGCGTTTCCCACGGATCGTTGTCGAGCTGCTTGAGGCCCAGCGCGATCCGCTTGCGGTCGTCGTCGACCGACAGCACGACGCACTCGATCTCGTCCCCCTTCTTCAGCATTTCGTTGGCGTGAGAAATCTTCCGCGTCCACGACATGTCGCTGACGTGCAGCAGGCCGTCGACTCCCTCCTCCAGCTCGATGAACGCGCCGTAGTTGGTAAGGTTGCGGACGACTCCCTTGACCTTGGTGCCGACCGGGTACTTGGCCGCCACGTTGTCCCAGGGATTCGGCTGGGTCTGCTTCATGCCCAGCGAGATTTCCTGCTTGTCGGTGTTGATGCCGAGCACGACGACTTCGACTTCGTCGCCGCTGTGGACGAGTTCGTTCGGATGGTTGACGCGCTTGGTCCACGACATCTCGCTGATGTGCACCAGCCCTTCGATGCCGTCTTCCAGCTTCACGAACGCGCCGTAGGACATCACGTTGACGACTTCGCCCTTGACGCGCGAGCCGACCGGGAACTTCTCGCCGATGTTCTCCCACGGGCTGGGGAACTTCTGCTTGAGACCCAGGGCGATCTTCTCGCGGTCGCGATCGACGTTGAGGATCATCACCTCGATCTTGTCGTCGATCTTCACCATCTCCGACGGGTGGCCGATGCGGCTGTAGCTCATGTCGGTGATGTGCAGCAGGCCGTCGATGCCGCCCAGGTCGACGAACGCGCCGAAGTCGGCGATGTTCTTGACGGTGCCGGTGCGGAGCTGGCCTTCCTTGAGTTCGGACAGCAGCCGCCGCTTGAGTTCGGCGCGCTGGTCTTCAATCAGCTTGCGGCGCGAGACGACGATGTTCTTGCGGGCCTCGTCGATCTTGAGGATCACGCATTCGATTTCGCGGCCCATATATTCGCCGATGTCCGACGGACGGCGGATGTCGACCTGGCTGGCCGGGAGGAACACGTTGACGCCGCGGTTGCCGGAGGCGGTGGCATTCTCGCCGATGTTGACCAGCAGTCCGCCCTTGATCTTGCGGACGACCTGGCCTTTGACGACGTCCAGTTCCTTGTGCTTGGAGACGACGGCTTCCCAGTCGCGGAGCCGGTCGGCCTTGCGCTTGGAGAGCAGCAGCAGGCCGAAATCGTCCTCGATTTCTTCGAGAAGCACGTCGATGGTCTCTCCGACCTTCGGCTTGACTTCGTCGGGGCCCCATTCATCGAGCGGGACCATGCCCTCGCTCTTGTAGCCGATGTCGACCAGCACGTCGTCATCGGTCAGCCGGAGGACGACACCCTTGACGATCTGATTGACGTCGAACGAGCGAGACGTCGCGTCGTAGACGAGATCCATTTCGCTTTCGGCCGACTCCAGGTCGGCCAGGTCTGTGCCAAAGCGATTTTCGAGTTCGTCGTTGTCGACAGCAAATTCGCGAATGAGGTTCCGATCAACCATGTTGGTCCTTGTCACCAAGTCCGGCCGCTTGTCCGGACTCCTCGCAGCAGCGGTGGTCCTGCGCAATACGCGGACAGCTCCATGAGCGTCCAGACAACGCATTGCGCCGAAAAAGCCTGAGGGGCCGAAAACTATATCAGACCGGGTATTTCGCGGATAGTGTGATCGCAGCGGGATTTGCGCACAGCGGTCCCGGACCTCGAGAACCGTCTCCGCTGCCCGCTGCCGGCCCGGCGAGTGCTCCACGCGTCACGAATTCGTTCCCGCCGCCATCCCGGCAAACATGCCCAGACACAGCAGTGCGAGCGCGATCTTGTAGCCCCAGAAAATGGCCGCGGCGATCCCGGCGCGTTTCACGGACATGCCGCACAGCGCCGAGATCAGGAGTGCTCCCGCGCCCGCGGCAACCGCAAACCCGAGCAGCGCCCAGAGACCCGGGAGGACGTTGGAGACCACGGACATCACGATCGACATCAGCACCGCGCAGACTCCGACGCGGAACCAGTCGTCGATGTCCTCGTTCTCCATCACGCGAATGATCAGCATCAGCGCGGCGGTATCCATCGCGACAATGACGATCAGTCCGAGCATGGCCGGGCCCTCGGCGGATGTTTGACGTGAAGTCGCGCTCAGAATGGCGCATCTGCGATGCGTCGCTAAGCGCGACCCGCTACCGGCTGCTGACCTCGAAGCACCACAGGGTGCCGAAATCGTGCAGATACAGCCGGCCGTCGGCGAGGACCGGGTAAGTCCAGGTTGTCTTGCGGGCGTCGAAGGGGGTGTCCACCGGGGTGAACCGCCCCAGTTCGTGGTACGCGTCCGGCGTGGCCTCGACGAGTGCGACCTCGCCCTTCTCACCGTGCAGGATCAGCAGGCCGTCGGCGTACAGGACGGAACTCGCGCCGATGGAGCGGTCCTTCCAGGCCACTTTGCCGGTCGCGAACTCGATGCACATCAGCCCTTCCGGACTCGTCCCATACAGGTGGTCGCCGACGAGGACGGACCCGCCGATGCTGCGCGGCAGGCTCTTGTCGAAGTAGACTTCCTCGGCGGAGAAGGCGTCTCCGTTCCGCGCCACGCGTGCCGCACCGGCGCCGCCTCGATTCGTCGCACTGTAGACCAGGTCGCCGCTGATCACCGGAGTCGGAATGTTGGCAGGGCTCCCCTCGGCCGTCTTGCCGTACTTCCACAACAATTTGCCGGTGGCCGCATCGACGCCGATCACTCCCTTCTCGACGAACTGCACATACTGCTTCACGCCGCCGAACTCGGCGACGACGATCGACGCATAGGCGGCGACGTCCCCCTGGGGATCGGCGCACTTCCAGACGACCTCGCCGGTTCCGGCGTGCAGTGCGACCATCGTGGCTTCCGGGCCGCCCGGGGTCACGACGACCAGATCGCCGTCGACCAGCGGCGATTCGGAGTACGCCCACTCGCCGTACTTGCCGCCGAAGTCGGTCTGGAAGCTCTTTGTCCAGCGGATGCTGCCCGTCGCCGTTTCGAGGCAGGCCAAATCGCCGTCCGAGCCGAGGGCGTACAGCACGTCCCCGACGACGGTCGGCGTCGTCCGCGCGCCGGGATATGCTGGCTGCTGCTCCGGATGACCGACCTTGCCGATCCGAGTCGACCAGACTTCGCTGCCGTCGGCCGCATTCAGGCAGCGAACGAACTCGTCTTCGAGGCCGACGTCGTTGAGCAGATAGATCCGGTCGCCGACGACGGACGGGGTTGAGTATCCGCCGCCGAGTCCAGCGACCTTGTAAAGCAGTTTTGGTCCCTCGGTCGGCCACTCCTTGAGCAGTCCGGCTTCGGCCGAATGCCCGTCTCGATGCGGCCCGCGCCACTGCGCCCAGTCATCGGCGTGGGCCGTCTGGCTGAACGCGAACATCAGGGCCATGCCTGACAGCCAGCGGATCATTGCGTGCATCGTCATCTGTCCCTTGTTGAACTGGTGCAACTGCGTTGAGCAAGCGGCCTCCGCTCCGGTCCAATTTAGAACAGCAAATTCGTCACGCCAAGAGTCCTGATGCCGCCCGGAACGTTGTTGCGGGAAGTCATGAGTTATCGGTGATAGTACACCAGTGCCAGCGATCCGAGGATCAGGACGATCATCAACGCCGCATCCGGTTCCACCAGCCAGTAGCGTTTTTCCGCGCGATAGAGCAGTCCCAGGATTGCGATCGTGGTCACGAGGATGACCGCCGTCGCCGTGATGAGATGCACGTCGGACGCCAGCGCCAGAATCGGCTGGCCGCTTGCGAGGTCGCCGACGGCCGGGATGATCATGTTGAACGCGTTGCTGCCGAAGACGTTTCCGACCGCCATGTCGCGCGCTCCCAGTCGCAGCGCTTCGATGGTGGCTACGGCCTCCGGAAGCGATGTGATGCCCGCGACAAACACGGTCCCGAAAAAGGTGCGTCCCAGTCCGGTCAGCTCCGCCAGTTGATCGGCCGTGTGGGCCAGTCTCGGTCCGGCGACGAGAACGACCGACGCCGCTGCCATGAAGCCGAGCGCATAGGGCCACCAGCGTCCCGACTGCGGTTTTTCCGTGGGATGCAGTTGCATCGCAAACTGCTGATCGAAGTACACCAGCCGCAACGTGAACAGATAGGCCACAACGACGGCGATAGTGCCGGGCCCCATCCGCCACAGCGTCCATTGCACGTCCAGCAGGAGGAACAGCAGCACGATCGAAGTCAGCAGAATGCCGGCGGCGGCCGACAGGGCATGCGCCGCCGCCATGTTCGACAGCATCTTCCCCCGTTGCCGTGAAGACAGGTCGAGGATGGCCAGGATCAGCAGGTTGATCAGCGAACTGCCGAGCACGTCCCCCATTGTGAGATCAATGGCGCCGATCCGAACCGAGTTCCAGGCCACCGTAAACTCCGGCAGGCTGGTGGCGGAGGCCAGCAGAACCAGTCCGACGAGCGACCGGCCGAGTCCGCTGAGTTCTGCGATTCGATCGCCGCAGCGCGCCAGCGCCACGCCGGCGGCCACGATGATCGCAGCCAGAGCCAGAAAGGTCAGCAACAATGTTGTCACTGGTGAATATCCTTAGTATTGCGAGTGAACGAGGCGCGCAAATAGCGGCGCGCGGAAGCGGCAACCGATTGAGACGATGAAGCGGCGCAGTGGGCCACTCCAGCAGCGGAATTCAGACGCTTAGGGCGCGATGACGCTGCGTTCCCTCAGGGCACGAAGGCGCCTGGGAACAGCGCGTTCACCACCCGCCGGCGTTCGTCACGAAGAGCGTGAGATACAGCAGGTGCTCGGTGACCGGATTGACGTTGCCACTCTGAGACATTGCACGCACCGGGAAAGAGCCAGCGTGCCGGATTGTACCCGCACGCACGCTCTGTTCAATGATTCGCCGATGAGTTCCGTCTCTTGTCGACAATCGCGGATTGTCCGCGCGGCATTTTTCCGGGACGTCCCGCGCGGCGAGTCGACAGGCGCGCAGTGACAGGGAATGAAACACAGAGGCACAGAGGGCACAGAGACCCGATCCTCGCAAGTTGATCTCTTTGCCTCTGTGTTTCCCAGTTCTTGCCTGGCGGCAGGTCGCTTCACTTTGCCACTTCGTCACTCGCTCTGGTACAGTCGCCGCACTGCCCACCCCCCGGAGATTCCCCATGCCCGGACTGACTCGACGTTCCTTCCTCAACACGACCGCAGCCGGCGCTGCCACGCTGCTGCTTCCCTCCCGCGACCTGCTCAGCGCCCCTGCCCCGCGACGCCCGAAGATCGCCGTTGTCTTCACGCAGATGTTCGAGCTGTCCCACGCCTATCATCTGTGCGAGGCGCACATGGGGCCGTACATCTTTAACGGCAAGCTGACGGACCCGGGCGTGGATGTTGTCTCGTGGTATGTCGATCAGTTTCCGGAAGGCGGACGCGACCAGGCCCGCGAAGCAGCCGATCGGCTCGGCATGCCGGTGTACGACACGATCGCCGGCGCGCTCACCCTCGGCGGGAATGACCTCGTGGTCGATGGCGTCCTGCTCATCGGCGAGCACGGCGACTATCCGCACAACGACCTCGGGCAGCATATGTATCCGCGGAAGGAGTTCTTCGACCAGATCGTCGCCGTGTACCGCAAGTCCGGCCGCACCGCGCCGATCTTCAACGACAAGCACCTGTCCTATCGCTGGGACTGGTCGAAAGAGATGTACGACACGGCGAAGGACATGGGGTTTGCGCTGATGGCCGGCAGTTCGGTCCCGCTCGCGCAGCGGGTACCGGAGTTCGAGCTGGAACCGGGCGCGGAGATTGAAGACGCGGTCTCCGTCCACGGCGGTCCGCTGGAGTCATACGATTTTCACGCGCTGGAAGTCCTGCAGTCGATTGTCGAAGCCCGCCGTGGCGGCGAATCGGGAATTTCGCGCCTGCAGGTCCTGTTCGGCGACGAGCTGCTGAAGGCAGCCGACCAGGGACGCTGGTCGTACGATCTGTACGAAGCCGCCATGCGAGCGGAAGCGGAGCATCGGGACGACACGCCGGAGAACGAGAAGGCTTTGGAACTCAAGCCCGGCCACGGCATCCTGCTGGAATACAAGGACGGCTTCCGCGCCGCCTCGATCCAGGCCGGCGGCAGCTCCGTCCGCTGGAACTTCGCGTGCCGTCTCAAGGGAGAAAAGCTGGTGCGGGCGACAACGTTTTATCCCGGCCCCTGGGGCAACCGGAACCTGTTCCGCGCCCTCTCGCACGCCATCCAGCACCTGTTCATCACCGGCAAATCGCCCTACCCGGTCGAACGGACCCTGCTGGTTTCCGGGATTCTCGATGCGGCGATGCACGCCCATCACGAAGGGGACATCCTGAAGGAGACGCCGGAACTCGAGATCGCCTACCAGCCGATGGACTTCAGCGCCATGCGCGAGATGGGCGGCTCATGGAAAGTCCTGACGAAGGACACGCCCGAACCGCCGCGATTCGAACCGGGCGATCTCGACACGCTGCCGAACCTCCAGTGACGTATTGCGGCTATGCAACGCGTTGCGGCCGGTCTCCGACCGAGCCGCACGGACGGCCCGCAGGTCTCCCGCCACGCGGCCGCAATAGGAAAGAAGATTGCAATACTCTTCAACCACCATCGACTCTTACGTAACAATTACCATGCGAGTCTCATTCCGCCTCCTGAGCGCAGTCCTCCTGCTCGCAACATCTGCGTCCGCCGATGACGCGGCCATCAAGGCCGCGCTCCAGCGTCCGATCCTCGATGCCAACCAGCCCTGGCAGGAGGTCAAGGACTTCTGCCGTTCGCGCGTCATTCCGATGCCGGAGCCAACGAGCGTCGCGGAATGGGAAAAGTACGCTGAACACGCCCGGCAGGCGACGCTCGATAACGTCGTGCTTCGTGGCGAAGCGGCCGAGTGGGCGAAGCCTCCCACGACGGTTGAATGGCTGGAGACGATCGAAGGCGGACCGGAATACGTCATCAAGAAGCTGCGGTTCGAGGCCGTGCCGGGCCTGTGGATTCCGGCCCTGCTGTACGAGCCGAAGTCGCTTCCGGACAAGACGCCGGTGATCCTGGCAGTCAACGGTCACGACGCGAACGGCAAGCAGGCGCCGTACAAGCAGGAACGGTGCATCAACGTCGCCAAGCGGGGGATGATTGCGCTCAATCTCGAATGGCTCAACATGGGTCAGTTACGCGGCGATGACTTCTCGCATTACCGGATGAACCAGATTGACCTGTGCGGGACCAGCGGACTGGCGCTGTTTTACCTGTCGATGAGCCGCGGCATCGACATCCTGCTGCAGCATCCGCACGCGGATGCGGAGAGGGTCTCGGTTTCAGGACTCTCCGGCGGCGGGTGGCAGACGATCATCCTCAGCTCGCTGGACCCGCGCGTCACGCTCAGTAACCCGGTCGCGGGGTACTCCAGCTTCATTACCCGCGGCGAAGTCACCAGCGACCTCGGCGATTCCGAACAGACGCCGGTGGACCTCGCTCTCTACGCCGATTACGCGCAGCTGACGGCCATCCGCGCTCCACGGCCGACGTTACTCACCTACAACGACCGCGACAACTGCTGCTTCGCCGCCGGCCACGCGCTGCCTCCCCTGCTCGACGCCGCCCGGCCGATTTATCAGCTTTACGGCAAGCTTGAGAATCTCGTTGCGCACATCAACCACGTGCCGGGTAATCACAATTTCGAACAGGACAATCGCGAAGCCTTCTACCGGATGATCGGCGAGCACTTCTATCCCGATCAGCCGTTCAACGCGCGCGAGCTCGACGTGACGGCCGAGATCAAAACCGCCGATGAGCTGAAGGTCGACATTCCGGCCGAGAACGCCGGCTTCCACACGGTGGCGAAGCGGCTGGCGGCCGAGTTGCCTCTGCCGTCGATCGCCGCGATCGAGCCACGGCGCGCCCGGCTTGCGGAGGTTGTGCACGCGCGGGACTACGTCGTCACCGACAGCAAGCTCGCGCACACCGAAGAAGCGAACGGCGTGCAGGTCAACAGCTGGAAGCTGGAGGTGGGCGACGTGTGGACCGTGCCGGCCGTCGAATTCGTCCCGTCGTCGCAACAAGGCACGACACTCATCGTTGCCGATGGCGGCCGCGCCGCGGCGACTGCGAAGGTTGGGGAACTCCTGGCGGCCGGCCAGCGGGGCGTTGCGATCGATCCGGTATAATTTGTCGAATAGCGCCATTGAAAGCGGCCGGCACGGGG
>JAEUIG010000408.1 GCA_016795125.1 Planctomycetaceae bacterium
AATCGCCACCGTCCTCAAGCTCGTCGCCGAGCTGGAGCGGGTCGCCGACCTCGCCGTCAACATCGCCGAACGCGCCTGCGGCCTCCTCGACGCACCCGAAGTCATCGTCCCCGACGAACTCAAGGAAATGGCCCAGCACGCCGTCAACATGCTGCACCGGTCCATCGACGCCTACGTCGCGCTCGACAGCCGCATGGCCCGCGAAGTCTGCAGCGAAGACGACGAAATCGACGACGCCAACCAGTCGCTCATCAACTACCTCATCGAACAGATGCACGCCCAGCCCGACCGGCTCGACGCACTCCTGCACCTGTTCTCCGCCGTGCGACAGGTCGAACGCGTCGCCGACCATGCCACCAACATCGCCGAGGACGTCGTGTACCTCGTCGAGGGCCGCATCATCCGCCACGCCCGCAAACTCGAACGCTATACCCTGCAGGAGCAATGACAGCCCCGCGCATCCTGATCGTCGACGACGAAACGTCTCTGGTCGAAGTCCTCGCGTACAACTTCACCCGCGAAGGCTTCGACGTGGATACCGCGTATGACGGCCGCGAGGCCCTGCAGAAATGCCGGCTCTCCGTCCCCGATGTCGTCGTGCTCGACGTCATGATCCCCCTGATCGACGGACTCCAGGTCTGCCGGCAGATCCGCAGCGATCCCAAGCTCAAGGATGTCCGCGTCCTCCTGCTCACCGCCCGCGGAGAAGAAACCGACGAGGTCGTCGGCTTCAACCTCGGCGCCGACGATTACGTCGCCAAACCCTTCCGCACGCGCCCGCTCATCGAACGCGTCAAGGCCCTCGTCCGCCGCCGCACCGAAACCGACTCCGACACCCTCAGCATGGCCGGCCTCGACATCGACCGCACCCGGCACTCCGTCACGCTCAACGGCAAGGAACTGGCCGTCACACCGACGGAATTCAAGCTCCTCTGGACGCTGCTCCGCCAGCCCGGTCGCGCCTTCAACCGCCACGAGCTGCTCGACTGCTGCCGCGGCGGCGACGCCAACTCGATGGAACGCACCATCGACGTCCACGTGCGCGCACTCCGCAAGAAGCTCGGCCGCGAAGGAGACGTCATCGAAACCGTCCGCGGCGTCGGCTACCGCTGCCGCTCCGCCAGCAGCTGAGTTGGAGTCCAGCCTTCAGGCTGCCTTCCCTCGTTCCCAAGCTCTGCCTGGGAACGCACTCACCGCCAAGCTCTGCCTGGCAACGCATTGATCGTCGCTCGACCTGCCGGAGCCCGGAAACACCGGCGCTCGACAGATGTCCGCCCGACGACCAACGACCACGATCCGAACCAATGAACTGCTCATCAGTTCCGCCCCGCTCGTGCCGGCGCGCAGACAATTTCTGACTGCCGCAGGTTTCTCTGGTTGAGAATCGAGCCGAACGCGCGTTCCGCACATTGACCAGCGACGCCTCGTGGTTTCGGTTCGGAGTGCGCCCTGTGTCGGCTCTGCGACATTCACTCTCACTGCGGGCCGTTTCGTTCACGACAGAGGCATCCGATGTCGAAACGCCCTGCCCGGTCCGGCTTCACGCTGCTCGAACTGCTCGTCACGATCTCCATCATCTGCGTGCTGATGTCGCTGCTGCTGCCCGCTGTCCAGAACGCCCGGGAAGCCGCACGCCGCATCGAATGCGTGAACAACCTGCACAACATCGGCGTGGCGATCCACACCTACGCCGCGAACCGTGGCGATGCATTGCCCTTCCTCGCGACCAGCTATTCCGGCGAGTCCGGGCCGGCTCGCGAGCACAGCTGGGCCGTCGAGCTGCTGCCGTTTCTCGACAGCGCCGGACTGTACGAGCAGATTGCCACATACTCCGGCCCCGACCCGTCCGGGCCATACCCTGCCGGAAAGTATCCCTTCCGGCGCATCTTCGCGTGTCCCAGCAGTGCGACTCACGACCGCAACGGCAGCGCGATGTCGTTTGTCGCCAACGCCGGCTATATCCGCGGCGAATACTGGAACGACACCACGCTGCATCACGCCGAGCAGATCAACTGGGATCGCAACTGCCCCTGTGCGGGATCGTTGCTCACCCATTCCGATGCCCTCTACGCCTACGCCACCGGCGTGTTCTGGCGCAGGCTGCCGGATGACCCGTACCAGCAAAGGTTGTCGCTGATTGAGCGCGGAGACGGCCTCGGAAGCACATTCATGATCACCGAGAATCTGCAGGCCGGAACCTACGATTCCGCGTCCACGGGACAAATTGCTTTTGGGATCAGCGTGCCCGTGATGCCCACACTGGCCCCTTATCACATCAGTGAGACCAACCCGGGCGAGTGCTGTCCCAGCGTTCCCCCGTGCAGCCGCAGTTGCGGACCGGTCGAAGTGTCCGACCTCGTGCTGCTGCCGTCGTTCTCCGTTTACGACCGCGAGAACGATCACGACGCCCGTATCAACGCCGATCGCGGAGGCAGCCGCGGCCAGCATCCGCGCCCCTCGTCCAGCCATCCCGGCGGAGTCAACATGCTGTGGTGCGACGGACGCGTCACGTTCCTCAACCAGCAGATCGACGAGTTTCTTTACGCACACCTGATCTCCACGGCCGGCACGCGCTTCCGCCAGTCAATCCCGCAATCCCTCCCTTGACCACCGCGCTAAGAAAGAGTGAAACACAGAGGCACAGAGATCACGGAGAGTGACCGGGACCGTGGAACTGAATCTCGCAGGCTTCCGGAAAACCAGGCTGTGACACTCCGCCTGCCCGCCACTCTTTAAACCTTCTCCGTGCCCTCTGTGCCTCTGTGTTGATCCTTCTTCAAACGCTCTTGATCCGCGCTGATCCGCCGAATCTGCGTTCATCCGCGTTCCATTCTTAAGCCAGCAGCCGCTCCACGACCCGACCGCTCACGTCTGTCAGCCGGAAGTCCCGTCCCTGGAACCGGTACGTCAGCCGCTCGTGGTCGATCCCCAGGCAATGCAGGATCGTCGCCTGCAGGTCGTGCACGTGGATCGGATCCTCTGCGATGTTGTACGCGAAGTCGTCCGTCTTCCCGATCACGATCCCCGGCTTGATTCCGCCGCCCGCCAGCCACACGGTGAAACACCGCGGGTGATGGTCGCGGCCGTACGTCTCTGTCGACAGCGTCCCCTGGCAGTAGCTGGTGCGGCCGAACTCTCCTCCCCAGATGACCAGCGTGTCCTCCAGCAGTCCCCGCTGCTCCA
>JAEUIG010000434.1 GCA_016795125.1 Planctomycetaceae bacterium
TGCGGAGGGGTTTCAGATGTTGATCTCCCCTCTCCCTCCGGGAGAGGGGTCGGTGGTGAGGGCAGACGACAAACGACATGCCCAGCAACGTGATGGTTCGAGTCCGCCCGATCACGCTCTCGGCTTTCGGCTCCTCCCCGACTATCCTTGAAGGATGCCCGCGCAAGACAACGATTCACCGCGTTTTGACCCCGCACTCGAGCGATATCAGAAGCAGATTCTGTTCGCCGGGATCGGCGAAGCGGGACAGCAGCGGCTGCTGCGTTCCAGCGTGCTGCTGGTGGGGTGCGGTGCGCTCGGGTCGGTGATTGCCGATCAGCTGGGGCGCGCCGGCGTGGGACGGCTGCGGATCGTCGACCGGGATTTCGTCGAGACGTCGAACTTGCAGCGCCAGGTGCTGTACGACGAGCAGGATGTGGCGGACCAGTTGCCGAAGGCGGTCGCCGCGGCGCGCAAGCTGGCGCGGATCAACAGCACCGTGCGGGTTGAGCCGGTCGTCGCCGATGTTAATCGCCACAACGTGCTGGAACTGATGCGGGGCATGGACATCGTGCTCGACGGCACTGACAACTTCGAGACGCGGTTCCTGATGAATGACGCCGCGCTGGAACTCGGTGTGCCGTGGATCAACGGCGGGTGCGTGGGCAGTCACGGCCAGGTGATGACGATCATTCCCGGCCGCACCGCGTGCTTTCGCTGCCTGATCCCGGCAGCGCCGCAAGCCGGCGCCACCGAGACGTGCGATACGGCCGGCGTCCTGGCCTCCGCCGTCAACGTCGTGTCGTCGCTGCAGGTGGTCGATGCGCTGAAAATCCTGACGGGGCAATCGGCGCTGATCGACAACGTGCTGACGGTCGTTGACGTCTGGGATGGCACGCATCGCCGTCTGAAGCTGGGCGATCTCTCGCAGACGTCGGGCTGTCCCGCGTGCCAGGGGGGCGAGCGTGCGTGGCTGCGCGGCGAGGCCGGCTCACAGTCCACGATTCTGTGCGGTCGCAACGCCGTGCAACTGGCGCCGGCCGGCAACGAGCAGTTGTCGCTGGAAGAGCTGGCGAATCGGCTGCGTCCGCTGGGAGCCGTCAGCACCAACGCTTACCTGGTCAGGTTCTCCGTGGCGCCCTATGAGATGACGGTCTTCAAGGATGGCCGTGCGATCGTGAAAGGGACGGAGGATCCCGCGGTGGCGCGCTCCCTGTACGCGCGGTACATCGGCCATTGAGCCGTGCCGTCGGTGCCACCGGCTTTGCCAGTGGATTCCACGCGCGACACCGAACCCGTTTGCACTGGCAGAGCCAGTGGCACCCTGAATTGCTGCCAGTTCGTGGCTCGGTGTGTCGGCGACTAAAACATCATCCGTTCGCGTTTGCGAGCGCACTCCACGCACTCGAGGGCGAACGGCACGGCCTTCAGTCGCAGCTTGGGAATCACCGCCTTGGCCGGGGACTTGCCGCCGTTGAGGCAGCTTTGGCACAGGCCATAAGTGCCATCTTCGATTCGCTTTAGGGCGCGTTCGATCTCTTCAAGCTGATCCTGGTCGCGCTCCATGACGCCGAGGGAAAAGTCCTGCTCGAACGTTTCCGTGCCCAGTTCCGCCATGTGGGTAGGGCTCTTGGAATCGTGTCCGCTGTCGAGCGCGCCACTCGTAATATGTTCGACATCTCCCCGGATTCGAGCCCGCA
Source organism: Planctomycetaceae bacterium (assembly GCA_016795125.1). GTDB lineage: Bacteria > Planctomycetota > Planctomycetia > Planctomycetales > Planctomycetaceae > JAEUIG01. Next base: position 1,680 of record JAEUIG010000434.1, read on the forward strand.
GCTGCTGAAGCTGCACCTTGAACTCATCCTGGTCTTTCTTCTTCATGGCGGAATCCGGGTCGGTACGGAAGCCGAGCGCTTCCGGGAACCTGATTATCAAGCGGCGCGGGACTGAAATCAAGCCGCTCGACCCGCGGCTGTCTCGGGGAAAAACGGCCGCGCCTCGACCAACCGCATCGTTCCGGGACGCCATAACTAATGCTTAACAAAAGGTTTGCGGACGGCTCTCACCGGCCGGCGGGAGCCGTGCCATTGCCGAGCTCCCCTCCCACGCGCTATAGTCGCGCGACGGGTTTTAGCGGACGTGCAGGAACAGCAATGCCGGGTTGGGACGTCAGTTACGGATTTCAGGGGCGCTTCCGCTTCGAAATGGAAGCGGAACGAATCGCCGCTGCGCACCTGGCCCCTGCCTCGCTGGATGATCCTCGCGGCAGCATCGCGGGCGCGCTGGCTCACCCGCTGGAATACCCCCCGCTGGAGCAATGTGTCGTTCCGGGCGATCGCATCGTCCTGGTGCTCGACCGGCACACGCCCTGTTCGGCCGAACTCATTGCGGAACTCTGGAGCGGGCTTGCGCATCGCGGTGTTCAGGCGACCGACGTGTCGATCCTGCAGCCCGCTGATTTTCGCGGGCCATCGCCGGGCGATCCCCGTACCGCGCTGCCGGAAAATGTCCGCAGCGACATCTCGTGGGTGGTGCACGATCCCACCCGCAGCGGCGACTGCGCCTACCTGGCGTCGACGGCCTCCGGAGAGCGGGTCTATCTCGCGCGTGCGATCCTCGATGCGGACGTGGTCATTCCGATCGGGGGGTTGGGCTACGATCCGCTGCTGGGTTACCGCGGAACGCACAGCGTATTCTATCCCGGATTGTCCGACATCGATGCGATGCGCAAGGCGGTCGGGCAGGGGCACGATGAACTGACGCCCGACGATGCGCGGCCGTTGCGTCAGGTGATCGACGAAGTCGCCTGGCTGATCGGATCGCAGTTCGTGGTCCAGGTGATTCCGGGTTCGGGCTCAGGGATCGCCGAAGTCATCGCCGGCCAGGCGGACGCAGTGCTGAAGCGCGGCCGGCAGCGGCTGAACAAGCTCTGGCGGATGGACGTGAGCGAGCGGCCGGAACTGGTGATCGCGGCGGTGGAGGCGGATGCGGCGGGACATCGCTGGTCGCAGATTGCGACGGCTCTGGATACGGCGCGGCGGATCGTCGCGCGGGACGGTCGCGTGCTGCTGCTGACGGAACTGGCCGAGCCGCCGAGCGACGGCATCAAGCTGATTTCCGAATGCCGCGCGGCGCGGGACGCCTTGCAGCCCTTGCGGACGGCGGCGCCGCCGGACCTGGTCAGCGCGACCCAGCTGGCGCATGCGATTGACTGGACCAACGTCTATCTGCTGAGCCGACTCGATTCGCAGCTGGTTGAGGACCTGTTCATGATCCCGCTGGGAGGAGTCGACGAAGCGTTGCGCCTGATCTCGGGGGACGAGCGCTGTGCGATCGTCGGGGGGGCACAGCACACTTCGGTACGGCTGCTGGAACAGACTTCAGGCTGATCTGATCTGTCCGCCATTGCCGGGTCCGGCAGTTGTCGGCGCAACAAAAAACCGGCTTCTCCCTGAAGCCGGTTTTAGATCAGCAGAGTCGTTGCGCGGCCCAATCCGTGCCGGCGCGGCGTGTTTAGAGGTCGAGTTCTTCTTCTTCCTCAGTGACGGCAAAGTCGTCGCTGCCGGGGAATTCTGCCTGCGGCGGGCCGTGGTCGTAGCAGTCGGCGTTGTGCCACAGGGGAATGCCGGCGGCATATCGCGCGGCGAGCATCTTGACCTTGTCCTCGGAACCGGGCTTGGCTTCGGTCGGCGCGAGGGGATCGATACCGGTCAGGACCAGTTCTTCACCCTCGTACTCGTGGTCTCCATCCTCGAAGCTCAACTCGGAGCCGACGGCCAGGTCGAGGTCGGGATCTACCTCGAAACTAAACTCCATACGGTTCTCCTCCCTCGGCAATTATGGGGTAACGCTGCAAGACTCGGGACAGCTTGTCGCCGATGTGTCCGCGACTACCGAGCGGACCGATACCAACCCCTGTTGCCCCCCCGTCCGGCACTCTCAACCGGGGGTCCCGAATCCTTCGGCGTGCGACGCAAAGCGTTGGGCGTCCTAGAGATGGACGGATATCCGTCCGCGGCTGGCACCTTCATCAGGACGCCTTGATTCTTTTACGGACCGAAGGAATTGTCAATAACAATCTGGTGATTATGTTGCTTTTCGGAGAATCGGTGGAGGCACCCCGGAGCACACCGGGGACATCACCATTGCCTGCAAAATCCAGGCAATCTGGGAAGAGAATTTCGGCGACACTGCTGTCGCCATTGAAGCTCCAGACGATCCGCTGACGCCCCTGACTGGGTCAGGGCGAGGGGTGGGGGAGCGAGCCTGGTGGGGGAGTGCGATCGCCCCCCGGACGCTGGATGTCGTGCCGCTTGAGCTTGCGGTCCAGCGTCGATCGCTCGATCCCGAGGATGTCTGACGCCCGGCTCTTGTTCCAGCCGGTTTGCTCGAGGACGGCGACAATGTGCGCCAGCTCGACTTCCTGCAGTGAGCGTCCGATCAGGGTCGGCGGTGTGCGTCCCAGGTCGAAGTCATCGGCGGTCACCGCGTAGAAGTCGATGTCGGCGGGTTCCAGCCGGTCTCCCCGCGCGAGGATCACGGCGCGGTAGATCGTGTTCTTCAGTTCGCGGACGTTGCCCGGCCAGCGATGCGCCAGCAGGCGTTCCAGCGCCTGCGGCGAAAATTCGGCACGCGGACGGCGCGACTGGGCGGCCGCTTCGCGGAGGAAGTGCTGCGCGAGCAGGGCGATGTCGTTGCTCCGCGATCGCAGCGGATCAACCGTGATCTGCACCACGTTCAGCCGGAAGTACAGGTCTTCGCGGAAGGATCGTTCCTTGACGGCTTCTTCCAGATCGCGATTGGTGGCGGCGAGCACGCGAACATCGGCCTGGATGGCGTCACTGCCTCCGATGCGGTGGAACGGCTGTCCTTCGAGCACGCGGAGGAACTTGGCCTGGATGGCCTGGCTCAACTCGCCGATCTCGTCGAGGAACAGGGTCCCGCCGTGGGCCAGCTCGAACTTTCCGAGCTTCCGGTCCGTCGCACCGGTGAAGGAGCCTTTCTCGTGTCCGAACAGTTCGCTTTCGAGCAGGCTCTCGCTCAGCGCCGCGCAGTTCAGGCAGACGAAGGGCGTCGCCTGCCGCAGGCTGAGTTCGTGCAGGGACCGGGCGACGAGTTCCTTGCCGACGCCGCTTTCGCCGCGGATCAGCGCGGTGGCGTCGGTGGGGGCGATGCGTCGAATCTGCTCTCTGAGCCGCTGGATGGACTCGCTTTCGCCGACGAGGCTGTCCATGGCGCTGGGCGCCGGGCGGCGGAGCGGTTTGCGCCTGGGCTTGATGGGAGTGACGGTTTCGAGCGGCGCCCACGACACGGGGATTTCGTCCGCCGTCTCACCGGACTCGGGAACGGTCTCGATGCCGTGGGCTTCGGCTTCGTGCGTAAAGATCAGCCGGTGCGGACCGAGCTGGATTTCGTCCCCTTCGTCGAGGGCCTGTGCTTCGGCGACGCGCTCGTAGTCGACAAAGGTGCCGTTGCGGCTGCCGAGATCGCGGACGTGCCAGCGGCCGTCGACGTCGAAGACTTCGCAGTGTTCGCGGCTGCAGCGTGAGTCGGTGAGGAGGATGCCGCTGTCCGAAGCGCGACCAATGCGCAGCGGGACGCCGAGCAGCAACGGGAACCGGCGTTCGCCGTGTTCCTGGTCGCGCATCAGCAGCCACGCCGCGGAGGCCGTCGCGTTGATGTCAGCGGAGGCCCGATCCACGTCGCACGTACCTTTCAGTGGCCGGACTCGTCGCTGCCGCGCGCAGTTGTGCGGCAATCGCTTCCTGCTCCGGGGTTCGGACCGCCGTCAAACGATGGGGTGTAGAGACGGGCCGACCGCGCTTCCTGTGTCCGGCATTCGCCGCGAACGGACCTGTGCGGCGATGGCTGCACGATACCGGAGGCGCAACGCGAACCGCAATCCAGCCTGTGCGTATTCCCGTCGTTGCATAGGTCTCTTGCGGGGCGAGTTGGGCCGCGGCCTGTCTGTCAATGCCTGGTGTCGTTTTCGGCAGAATCCGCCGTGAATTAACCCGGTCTCCTGCCACAATGTGCGTCACGATCGGCCGAATTTGCCGTTGACGCAAAAACTGGTTTGGCGTACATGGCGTCCCTTCGCTGTCAACCCGGCAGGGCTTTCACGTCAACGAGGGGTCGATTCATGGCGCTTCACATCGCCTGTCTGTTGTTGTCGCTCCTGGTCTATGTGCCGTTCTGTGCTGCACAGTCCGCCGACGGCATTCTCCTGGATTCGCTCGATGCCGAATCCGGCGTGAACGTCGAATTCAGCAACAACGTGCTGATGCTCCTGGATCGAGACCCTGTCGACCTCCAACTGTTTCAGAAAATCGACGACTTGTTTCGCGATCAGGACAGCCTGCATGTCGTGCAGGGACGGGAGTTCCCGTTCTCGCCGCGACTTGTGGGCCAGCACAATTATGACATCCATAACGCGAGCGCGCCGCCGCGAACTTTCAATTTTGTGATTCGCGACAGCTACGGCTTCATCGACGACGGTGTGATGCTGAAAAACGACAACGGCATCCTGCGGGCCGTCCCCCCGGTGCCATTTCGCGGCGCATTCATCGTGCGCACGTCCGGAACGGGCGACGGTTCCGAGCTGGAGTTCGTCATCGGCGACAACGGCGCTGGCACCCTGCAGGCCGTTCCCGCGAACACCGGCATCCTGGTTGTCGAGCATTGCGACGAGGCGGCCTGCGACCTGCCGGGCGAGTCTGCGGATGACGAACCGATCGACGTGGTGCTGGCGGACGACGAGCCGGCCGACGACTGCGGTTCGCCGGAAACTGTCAGCGCGGAAGCCGGCAATGGAGTCACCTTCACCGGAGACGCGGACTGTGTTCACCTGCTGCCGCTGCCCGCTGCCGACCTGACCAGCGAGATGGCGCCGACGTTGAATGTCAGCAGCGTCTTCAGGGACATTGCCGGCTCATTGATGCTGATCTCTCCCGACACCGTCCACGTGACGGGCCTGAGCGGCATTCCGTCGGCTGGCGCCGCGGAAGCGCCGCCGCCGCCGGCGCCTCTCCCGACCCGCACCGTCGTCGGCCTGCTGGCTCCCGAGCCAATGCCGCCGGAACCGGAAGCGATCGCAGCTGTTCCCGGCCTGTCGCCGTTCGGATTCATTGAGACTGAAAACGGCCGGCCGATGCCGGCCGCCGTCGAGGCCTGCCAGCAGGCCGAGCCGCCGCTGAAGGCGAAGGTGGAACACCTGCTGGAAGCGGCGCGACACCTCGCCGGCGCCGGCTATGAGGAAGAAGCCAAGATCTTCCGCGTCGAAGCGGAAGCCATTCAGAACGCATCGCACCGGCTGCTGGCGGAGAA
>JAEUIG010000445.1 GCA_016795125.1 Planctomycetaceae bacterium
GACTTGCGATTGTGAGTGTGGTCGCCATTGGCAGGCTGAAGTCTGAACTCCAACTCACTCGTCGCCGACGAGCGTTACCTTCTCGACGAGCACCCGGCGGGCGCTGGAGAGGACGCGGCAGGATTCGTAGGACTCAAAAAACAGGTAGCCGGCCACCGCCAGGATGACGCCCGGGATCCACAGCGACGCGCCCAGCGAGAGGCCCGCTTTCATGGGCATGATCCACCAGTAGCCGTAGGCCGAGAGCAGCAGGGCCATGCCGGTGTTCAGCTCAAACTTGAGACGCAGCACGACGACGCGGATGTACTCCTCGCCGACCGGCGTTGTCTTGAAGGCCATCTGCAGGTACTTGCTCCAGTTCTCCATATGCAGGGGGTCGCGCTTTTCCAGCAGCGGGTCCCACGCTTTGGATTCGAGCTGCGAGCCCAGGTTTTCGACGACCTGCGCCGCGATGACCACCAGGATGAAATACACGACGCCGGCAGCGACTGGCTGCACGTCGATGAACGCAGCCACGCGCCGGAAGTAGTGGGCCAGCATGCACATGTAGGGCGCCGTGCAGATGGTGCCCGGAATCAGGCTCGTCACCAGCACGCGGTACACATCGGACCGCAGCCCGCTCATCACGTCCATCAATCGGCTCCCCGTGGGAGTACGGCCCGCTGGAGTTCAGCCTTCAGGCTGTTCGCCGGAAGTGAATGATGAGCAACGCAGTACCGCGGCAGCAAGCGCCTGTGTCGCCTTCCTTCAGAAAATCCGACACAAAGGCGCGAAGTCGCAGAGACGCGCAAAGACGGTACAAAAGCAGTAGGGCTCGAAAGTTGATCGCAGTCGCGGAAGTCGCAGTCGAGTCGCTCGAGAGGAAGTCCTCTGCGCGTCTTCGTGCCTCCGCGACTTTGTGTCAACTCTTTGAACCGCCGCTCACTGCGCCGCGGACCGCGAACCGTTCGGCGAGCCGGCGATGGGCACTCCCGAGGGCAGCGGGCGCGCGGCGATGTCGAATCCGGCATTGTGCGCATGGTCCTGCAGCGTCCGATGCAGCTCGAAGCTGTCCGGATACACCCAGAACGTCAACGATGTCCCCGAGCGTGCGCTGGCCAGTGCCGTCAGGAACCGGGAGCCGGGAACGAGCGCTTCGTCGGCCGATTCGGTCACTACGTCGGCTCCGGCCTCCAGCTCGTAGTACGTCATCTGGATCCGCATGAACGGACCGCCGTTGCGAAGTTCCTCGATGGCCGACGGCTGCTGCCGCTCCACGACGTACCGCATCAGGAACCCGTCCACCGGTCCCGCGGTCCCTTCGTACCGGTTGATGCGCAGGAACAGGTCACGGCTGCGTTCCAGGCGGAACTTGAGCGCTTCCGCCAGCGAGTCCAGCGGGACGACTGAGACGCGATTCCCAGACAGCCGGAGATGCAGTTCGTCCTTCTCCGACACCTGGCGGCTGATCGGCGTGACGTTGTGCCGGAGCACCTGCGACTGCGGAACCTGTTCGGCGATCGCAGCAGCGCTGGCCGCCAGCCGCGCCGCCTGCGCTTCGAGTTCCTCCAGCGAGCGCGTCGCTTCAGCGGCTTGGGCGGCGGTTTCCTGCACCTGCGCCTGCGTCTGTTGCCGCGTCGTGGCCAACTGCCGCAACTCCTCGTCAGTGCGCTCGCGACGCTGCCGCGTCTCCGCTGCTCGCACTTTGAGGTCGGCCGTCGTTCGCGCGAGTGCGGCAATCTGTGCCCGCAGTTGATCGGCGCGTGACATGAGTTCGGTCGGCGGCGGTTCGATCGGGACTTCGACGGGCGCAACTTTCTCTGGAGAGTCCGGCGCCGGTTCCATCCAGCTCCCGATGTCCGTCAGCCGGATCGCCGTGATCTGCGGAACGGCCGGCGCATCTGGTGCGGTCTCGGACTTGCTGAGGACCACCGGCGCCCGGCTGACGCGCAGCCCGGCCACGATGATCAGGATCAGCATGATCCCGACCAGGTTGCAGATCACGTCCAGAAACGAATCCATGCTGAACGCGAGTTCCTCGCGTTTTCGACCGGCCATGACGTCCCTTTCAACGCCGGAATGCAATCAGCGGCGAACTCAGTCGTTCCACTCCCTCACAGAAGTCTTGCCGCCGCGCAAGCACTTACCCCGAAGGGGTTGCAGAACATAGCCCAGCGGCTGTGTTGTCAAACCCCTTCGGGGTAAAAGATCCTGCCACCATTTCCTTAGAACGGAACTTCGAACGACTGAAGTTTGCACTGTGCTTTCAACAGAGGGGTGCCAATGGCTCCCCTATTTCGCAGACAAGTGCAACAGACGCTCTTCCGCCGCACCTGGCTTCGACAACGGCACGCTTGTCGAATTCCTCCCGCCATTCATTCCAGCGCGTATTCGACTTCGGACGGGAGTTCCCATTCCTTCGTGAAGTCCAGCAGCCGCTGCGCATGCTGATGTCCTCCGGGCAGCACCGAGCATTTGATCTGCGGCATCCAGTAGAAGCTGCGGGGCGGCCGGCCCCAGCCCTGGAAGTGGGAGCGCAGGGTCTGTGCCAGCTGCGACTGCAGCTCTTCTCGCGACGTGCCCGGCGCGATGTCGATCGCCGGTTCCGACTCCACGACGACGCGCTGCTGTTCGACACGAATGTGGACCTTCCGCTCAAGACCGATCTGGCTGCCCGGATCGCGCAGCACGGCGCCCGGGTTCTGGTTAACTGAGCGAGACGGAGGCCGGTTGGCTGCATCAATGGCATCGAGCGACGGCAACGGGCGCGGTGAGACATCGGGTTCGCCGCGGCCAGTGCCTGTGACCGCGCCTGCACCGCGCGGTTGCAGATTTCCTGGCGACCGCGCGGCGGCCTCTGCGGTGAATGCGTCGGCGGCCTGAGCGGCCGCGGCAGCTCCAGCGGCGGCGGGGACCCCCGCGGAGGCGCGCTGTCCAGGCGGCAAACCTGTGCCGGCCTGTGCCAGGCGATCGCGGAGCGGGCCATCGACGGCGGGCGACCCCTGCGGCAAGGAACCGGGCGCATCACTTTCGGCGTGTGGAGCGGCGTCGTCATTGGGTCGGCCGGGAGGCGACATCGGCGGCCGGCCTCCGCCGGGGGCGCGATTGACCTCGCGGCCGCCGAAGTACACCATCCGCTCGCCGCCGCGCAACTGCTCAACCTCGTCGAGTGAAAACCTACCCGAACCGTCGGTGACGCGGAGCGGCTCCAGGCTGCCGGGAGGCGCATTTCCGCCACCGGCGACATACCGTCCGCGGTCCTGCAGCGCGGCATCGATGGCGGCGCGGCAGGCTGCGATCGCGCCTGGTTCTGTTTTCGGCCACGCGATCACGAGGTCCTCCGGCACCAGCTCGTAACCGAACTGCTGTCCGAGCGTGTCGAGCATTCGCCGCGCGACGTAGTAACCCACCGTGCCGCGGGGCCGCACGATGAGCAGCACGTATGGCTTGCCCCCTTCCGCAGCGCCCGGCTCCTTCAGCGCCTTGAGCGACCAGTAGTCGATCAGCGCATCGGCGCCGGCCATCAGGGGATTCCGCACCGCCGGAAAGCCGTTGAGCTGGTCCGGAACCAGGGTGATGTCTTCCGAGGCAAAGCGCAGCCCCGACTCGGTGCACTCAATGTAGATTGGACGCCGGATTGTTCCGGTCCGGCCGTCGAACGGCAGGATGCTGTAGCGCGACGCGGCCTCCGCCTGCTGCACGCGGAGCTGTTCAATTTCCGATGTCTTGTCCGCAATGACCCGCTGCAGTTCGGCCCGTCGCGTCGCGCCCCGCTCCCCCGCCTGCTGCGCGGCCGTGCGCTCCAGCAACATGGCATCCATGATCTGTTGCTGTTCGGCCAGCTTCGCGGACAACGCTCGCAACGCCGCCTCGTCGGCGTCACTGGCGGAACGATGCGTCCGCAGTGCCGCCTCCTCGGCGGAGACCGAGGCCTCCAGATCGGCGACAGTTCTTTGCCATTGCCGCCGCAGCGCATCTGGCTCGGGTGGCGGCGTCAAGGCGCGAGGAGCTCCGGGATGCAGTACCGGCGCGGGAGGAGTCGATGCGGGCTGCCACAGTTCGACGGGCAGCAGCGGCGGCCGTACAGGAGCGGCGACCGCAATCGTCGCGCTTTGCACCTGGACGGCGCGGGCCCGCGCCTGGTCGCGCATCCGGCTGGTCACCACGAGCAGCAGCAGAATCAGCGCGCCCAGCGCGCACATCAGCACCGCCAGGAACGGAAACAGCTGGATCGAAGGTTGCGACGAGCGCCCCGACATGTCTGTACTCGTTCGCTACGTCCGTCGGATGTACGTGGGCTGGGTGCCACTGGCTCCGCCAGTGAAGTTCGAAATCGGCGTCCAACGTGGATTCCCACTGGCGGAGCCAGTGGCGCCCGATCCGTGATCCGAGTGCATTGCCTAATGCTGCGCTAAGCGGCCCGCTGCCGTGCGTGTGCCGTCAGGAGATGCACGGCCGCGCTGAGACTGTGCATCGTCGACTCGAAAGTCTCCGCCGCCCGCAACGCCTGAAGATTTCCGTTCAGTTTTTCTTCCAGCGAGATCACGCTGTCCCCCTGCTCCAGCAGGTCGCAGACGCGGGCCTCCTGTTCGGTCAGCCGGCCGACATGCGTCTCGAGGGCGCTCGTCGCCGACTGCAACTGGCTGCGCCAGCCATCGAACTGCGCCGACAGCTGGGACAGCATCCGCGCCGTGCGCTCGTCTGCCGCCGACTGGTTGGCCGCCAATGCGTCGGCCAGCTTCGCCGACCCTGCTTCCCACCGCTCGACAATCGCGGCCTCGCGCGTGCGCAGTTCCCGTTCCGCCTCCATGCGCTGCTGCGACAACCGCTCAAACGCCTGCGTCAGCTCCCCGCGCAGCGCCGCCAGTTGATCGGCATGCCGGCTGAGCGTCGCTTCGGTCCCGAGTTCCAGCGACTGCACCAGCGACTGCTGCTGAGTCTCCAGCGTTCCCGTCCAGCGTTCGCGCAGCGCTTCGATCGAATCGGTCCACAGCTTCGTCTGCGAGTCGATCAGTTGTCCGGTGCGTTCGACAAGCTGCCGCGCGGCGTCCGCTTCCGCTTCGAGAAGCAGGTTCGGCTGCTGCTGTTCGCCGGGGAACAACGGCAGAATGTGCTGCCGGCAGAAGCTCGCGATCTGCAGCTGCACGCGCTCTTCCGAGCCTTTCACGAACAGGTACAGGAAGACCAGGATCACGGAATGGCACAGCGCAACGGCCGTCGTGTCGAAGGCCACCGCCAGGTTGAACGTCACGTCGCTGAGCGACGCATCGAGGTGGTTCACGTCCAGGTTGAAGATCGCCATGGTGATGCCCAGGACGGTCCCCAGGAACCCCATGATGGGAATCGCCCAGTTGATCGTCTGCAGCAGGTTGAAGCTGTTGTGCAGCTCGTCACCGGCGCGCTCGTCGAGTTCCTTGAGGTGCGCCTGCAAGGCGTCCGACGACGGCCGCAGCTGCAGGTACTGCCGTATGTCGGCAAACCGCTGCGCGACCCACGTCGGCTGGCGCGACTTAGGCAGGCTCGACAACCAGCCTGCAAGCACCGCCTGCAACTGCTCGATTCCATTTTGCGAGCCGCTCGCAACCGGCGCGGCACACGCCCGCAAGGCGGCACGCTGTCCGCGCAGCCCGATCAGTTTGCGGAGCAGGATGAAGAACCCGACGAAGAACAGCACCGTCTGGACGTACTCGACGGGATGCGCGGTGAAATACCGCTCCGCCAGTTCGCGATGCGCGGGCAGATGCGGGATCGCCGCGTAGAACGCGTAGGTCGCCGCGCCGCCCCAGAGATACGGAGAGGTCGCCAGCGACCGGACGCGGTCGGAGAATCGAGGCGAGTCGGACGACGTCGAGTGAGTCTGAGTCATGCGCGATTCCGTCACGGAGCGTGCGGCAGAATCTGCCGCTGCGCGCAGGCGAAAGCCCGCGGCAGGACCGCTCCCAGCGGAACGATCGGCACAACCGGTGCAATCGCTTCAAACAGATTCGAGGTCTCGCCACGCAGGTGCTGGATTCGCCGCTGGCGGTTCCGCGGCTATCCCCCGCGGGCCTGCCGCTGCCGATGAAACTTGATCCCCGGCAGCAGAAACGTCCCCGACGCCACGAGGCCGAACAGCGTGATGCCGTACTCGAATCCGGCCCGCTGCATCAGCGCCATTGGAATTGCCGTGAAGAGCAATACGGCGGCGTGCACATAGAATTCTCCGGACAGGATGCCGGCCTTCACCAGAAACACCGCCGCCGCCAGCAGCGGCAGTACGGGTGAGAGCGTGAGCACGGGCAATCCCAGCAGCTTCTCCACGGCGAACAGCATGGTGGAGCAGACCATGCTCGCCGCCCAGACATGGGCAATCTGTCGTTCGACGAACGTCACCGGCCCGGCGCGACGTCGCAGGCTCCAGAAGATGCCCGCCCATGCTCCGAGACCGGCCGTCCACAGCGCCACATACGGCCACCGTACGCCCACGCCCTGCAGCTGCATGGCGTTCGTGATCAGGCACAGTGCGAACAGCACCAGTGCGTGCCAGATCCACAGGAGTCCCCAGTTCTCGAGAATCGGCGCATGGTGCGTCGGCCGAAACGCGCGGCTGAGCACCTGCGAAAACTGCGATGACCGCGCGGAGATCGGTTCGTGTCGAAGGAATGCCTCCAGGTCGTCGGCGAGCGCGTCGGCCGTCGCATAGCGCAGGTCCGACGGCTTCTGCAGCGCCTTGAGCGCGATCAGTTCGAGATCGGGATCGGCCTGCGGATTCAGAATCCGCGGCAGCGGTGGATCCTGTTCGAGGACGAGCAGCAGCGTGTCGACGGGACTTGCGGCCTGAAACGGCGGGCGACCTGTCAGCATGGCATAGAGCACGGCGCCGAGGCTGTATACGTCGGTCGACGGACCGATCGATCCGCGTTGTCCGGCGGCCTGCTCCGGCGCCATGTAACCGGGTGTGCCGAGAATCGCGCCGGAGTGCGTCAGGCTGCCGCCGAGCGCCGTCGCGCCGTCCTCTTTCGCCGGCAGCTGCTTGGCCAGCCCGAAGTCGGTCACGTACGGCCGCCCGGAGTCGTCGATCAGCACGTTGGACGGCTTCAGGTCCCGGTGCAGCACGCCCGCACGATGCGCCGCAGCCACGGCGCGGCATACCGGAATCAGCAGCGACGCCGCCTCGGCCGCGGGCAACGGACCTCCGTGAATCCGCTGCGCGAGAGTCGTTCCGGGCACGTACTGCATGCTGAAATACGGCTGCCCGTCGTGCGTGCCGACTTCAAAGATCGAGACGATGTGCGGATGATCGAGCCGCGCCGCCGCTTCCGCCTCCGCGCGAAACCGGCCTATCTCCGTCGGCGAAGCCAGCTCGCCGCGCAGGATCATCTTGACGGCCACGGTCCGGCCTAGACTGAGCTGCCGCGCCCGGTAGACGACTCCCATGCCGCCCCGGCCGAGTTCGTTGATCAGCTCGTAGTCTCCCATCCGTCGCGGCAGGTCGCGGCGAGCCGGCGACGACGTGTCGCTTGTCGCGACCGACTCCAGTTCCTCGCCCAGGTTCAGGCCATCCAGCACGGAGGCCGTCGCCCAGAGCGCCCGCAGCTCGGCGGCCAGCTCGGGATGCCGGTTGATGAGCGACTCGACATCCGGCTGCTGGCCGTTGCGCGCGCCGGCCTCCAGTTGCGCCAGCAGCGAAGCGAGCAGCTCGTCGTGGGAGTCGGACGGATTCACGGGGAGAATGCCAGGCGGGGCGCAGGTCGATCAGGAGATCGTATCAAGGTCGCACCGGCGCCGCCTGATGCCGGAGGCATGCCGCTTGTGCCGTCACTCGCGAGCGGCCTGTATTTCGCGCGGCTTTACGCTGCGCGGCCGCCGCGACTGCGGATCTCGCCGTTGTCGCTGACGTCTTCGAATCGCACGGACATCCGCTTGGAGACGCCCGCCTGCTCCATCGTCACGCCGTAGATGACATCGGCCGAAGTCATCGTCCGCTTGCGGTGCGTAATCACGATGAACTGCGTCATCTGGATGAAATCGCCGAGAATCGACGCGTACCGCTCGACATTGGCTTCATCGAGTGCGGCGTCGACCTCGTCCAGGATGCAGTACGGGCTGGGCTTGCTCTTGAACATCGCGAACAGCAGCGCGATCGCGGTCAGAGTCTTTTCGCCGCCGCTCAGCAGGGAGATGCTCCGCAACTCCTTGCCCGGCGGACGCGCGACGATGTCGATGCCGCATTCCAGCACGTCGTTGGGGTCTTCCAGAATGATGTCCGCTTCACCGCCGCCAAACAGCTTCCGGAACAGCTCGCGGAAATGCCCGCGAATCACCTCGAATGTCTCGGTGAACAACCTCCGGCTCTCGCCGTTGATCCGCCGGATGATCTCCTCGAGCGCGGTTTTGGCCTCGACCAGGTCCTGCAGCTGCGCGCCGAGATGCGCTCCCCGCGACTCCAGCTCGTCCAGGCTTTCCAGAGACTCCGTGTTGACGTGACCGAGGGCCTTCAGCTTGCGACGCAGGCGCTGGACATGCTCCTCAATGGCATGGCGGCGTTCCGCATCCGACGCATCGGCGAGCTGATGCGTGGTCGGCAGTTCATCGCCGTCATCGTCTGCGGAACCTGCCGGCGGCTCTGCCCCGTTGTCCGGTGCGGCAACGGACAATGTCGCCAGCGCCGAAGCGCCGGCCGCCGCCAGGTCGGATAGCTTTAGCTGGAACTCTTCATCGATGCGGGCCTCCCAGGCGGCGATCTCGTGACGCATCTCCCGCAACTGCAGTTCCGCAGAGTGGATTTCGTCGGTGAGCGTCCGGCGGTCCCGGTGCAGCCGGTCGAGGTCCTGCGCCAGCGCCGTACGGTGCGTTCGCAACGACCGGCGCTCCGCATCAACCTGCAGCAACGCGGAGTCGAGTGATTCGGAGACGAGGGCGAATCCGGCGACGTCCGACTCGGCATCGAGGATCTTCAGCGTCAGGTCGCGGCGCGTGCCGACGGCGGCCGCCAACCGGCTGTCCGCCTGGCGCGACTGGGCATCGCGCTGCGCCTGATCCCGTTCCAGCCGCGACTGCACGTCGCGCAGGCTGAGCGCCCGCTCCCGGCGGCGAGTGAGTTCCAGATGCTGGCGAGACGACTCTTCGCGGATTTCGGACAGCAAACCTTCGGCGTCGCGGAGGTGCGATTCCAGCTCGTGCAGTGCGGTGTTCTCCGTTTCGGCGCCGGCGCGGCATTGTTCGGCAACGGCGATGCTGCGCGCGATCTCGGCTTCCAGCGCCGCATGGCGGCCGACAGTCTCTTGCTGCGCACCGCGGGCCTGATCCAGCAGTTTCCGCAGACGGTCGACTTCTCGCTGTTGTGCTTCCAGCAGAACGCGGGCCTCGTCCTGGGCGCGCGCCGCCAACTGGCGGTCGGACTCCGCCTGGTTGAAATCCCCGTCCAGCGATGTCAGGTTGCGGACCAGCGCCGTAAGTTCCCGGACGTGCTCCGCGATCTCTTCGTCGAGCCGGCGCAGATCGATGCGCAGTTGGCGGAGTTCGCTGCGCCGTGACACGACCGATGTTTCCTGCGGCGTGAGACCGGCGTGCAGGATGCCGCCCGGCTCCAGCAGTTCCCCTTGCAGCGTCACAAACCGGCAGTCGGGGTTTCCCGCGGCCAGCCGGCGGGCGGCGGACAGGTTTTCCACGATCCAGGTGGTGCCCAACAGGCGAGCCGCCAGGCCGCGAATGTGCTCGGGTTCACTCGCGAGACGATCGGCCCGGGCAACGACTCCGGGCTGGCCGGTGAGGTCGACGGCGTCATCGACGGACGAACGGTCGGTCTCGGCACGGGCTTGCTGCTCCGGCGCCTCAATGAAACCGACGCGACCCTGCAGCCCGCCGCGCCCGGAGTTCAGGTAGTCGGACAGTCCGCGCAGGTCGCGGGTCACGATCAGCTGTGCGCGCGCACCCAGCGCGACTTCCAGCAAGGCCGCGTGCTCGAGCGGCACGTCGAACAGGTCGCCGACGCATTCCACAATCTGGTTCCACGGCGCCGTGCCGGCTGTCCGCGCCCGATGCAGGACTTCGCGCACGCCGAGCGCCAGGCCTTCCTGACGCTGCTCCAGGCCTTCGAGGATGTGCAGGCGCGCATCCCACGCAATGCGCTGCTCGCGCATCGCGGACATCGAGTTCTCGCTGTGTCCCTGTTCCTCAATCAGCCTGAGCCGCTCGGCATGCAGACGATTGACGTTGCCAACCTGCTGCTGAAACTGCTGCGAAGCGTGTTCCGCGTGCGTGCGGCGAACATCGAGTTCGGCTTCGGCGTCGTCCACGGCTTCCGCGAGCTGGCCGACGCGCTCTTCCGCACCGTGCAACGTCTGTTGCAGGTCGTCGCGCTGGGCGGTGAGAACGGTGGACCGGTTCTCGGACTCCGTTGCCAGTTGCAGCAGTTCCTGGCGGCGTGTGCGGCGGGCCGCGAGCGTCTGACCTGCCGCCGTGGCATCCGCCTGCAGGCGCTGCGCCTCCTGCTGCCGGTCGTCCAGCTGCTGTTGCTGCTGCGCGAGCGACTGTTCAAGTTCGTCGATACTGGCAGCAGTCGCCTGCAGTTCCGACGACACGGCCCGGGCTCGCACGGAAAGATTCCGCCGTTCCTGCCGGAGTTCGGCAATCTCGGAATCCATTTCCCGCTGCCGCGCGGATTGATGCCGGATCGTGGAGTCGCGGGCCGCGATCAGTTCGCGATTTGCAGACCGTTCGCGCTGCCGCTGGCGGAACTGGTCGTCGGCTTCCTGAAGCGCCGACTCGATGGCCGCCTGCGACGCTTCGTGGCGCTCACGCTCCGCCTGGATCTCGTCGAGTTGCAAGCGCAGTTCCGCGTTCCGGCCGTCGCATTCGTCAGCAGCTGCGGTCAGCCGGCGGTATTCATCGGCGGCGAAGCCCGTCCACAACTCGCGCAACTCCGCAGAAATCTCCCGGAACCTGGTGGCCTTGGTCGCCTGCGAGCGAGTCGTGGCGAGCTGCGACTGCACCTCCTGCACGATGTCCCGCAGTCGCGCCAGGTTCTGATCGACCCGCTCGAGTCTCCGCTCGGCGTCAACTCGGCGGTTCTTGTAACGGCTGACTCCCGCCGCTTCTTCGAACACGACGCGCCGCGTGGCGGCGCTCGACTGCAGAATCTGGTCGACGCGGCCCTGCTCGATGATGCTGTACGCGCTCGTGCCGGCGCCCGTCCCCAGCAATGCGTCCTTGACGTCCTTCAGCCGGACGACCGCGCCGTTGAGCAGGTATTCCGATTCGCCACTGCGGTACAGCCGCCGTCCGACCCGGACGACATCGGCCTCGACCCGCAACAGACGGGCCGTGTTGTCGAACGTCAGCGTGGCTTCCGCCACTCCGCTCGGTTTGCGTCCCGCCGACCCGTTGAAGATGACGTCCGCCATCTCCTTGCCGCGCAGACTCTTGGCGCTTTGATCGCCCAGGATCCACTTAATGGAGTCGACGACGTTGCTCTTGCCGCTGCCGTTCGGTCCCACGACGCAGGTGATCCCCGGCGCGAAATCGAACGCGGTTCGATCGGCGAAGCTCTTGAAGCCGAACAGTTCGAGCTGCGTGAGCATCGCGGTCGTCCGAAAGTCCCGTCGAGAATCAATGCCGGCGGAGAAACGCCGGCCGCACTACTGCACTGTAAAACCGACCTGGTTTTCCATCGCCTCAGGGGAGGCGCCTGCGGCCGCACTAGCAGCATCGGCGCGAAGGTTGCCATCCGCCCGGGACTTGTCGGCCGTATCCAGCGTCTCGTCTGCCGGCTCAGGCTCCGCAGGCTCGAAGTCGATTCCAAACAGGTTTGGCGTCTGGCCTTCCGTACCCACAGTGCCCCCTTCGCCGCTGGGCCGTGTGTACACGCGGCCCGGACGGGGGAGGACGTCGATGCCGATCGTGCCCGCGAGATTGTGCTGCTTTTCGGCTTCGACCAGCATCTGGACGACGTCCGGATAACTGGCCTGCATCCGCCCCAGTTCGAGGAGCACGTCCGCGACCCGGGCCGGAACCGACTTGCGCAACGGGGGACGACCTTCGACAAACCGGGTGATGGTCACCAGCGGTTTGCCCGGTTCGCCCTTGATGACGAAATGTGCCCCGGCCGTCACCACCATGGGGGGCTGGAATTCCTGGTCGGCGCCGAAGACGACGATCTCCTCTTTCTGCCGCTGGGTGATATGGATCATCGGTTCAGCCGTGCAGCTGACGACCCGCAGGATCCAGCCACGTTCGGTTTCGATGCCCTGAACGGCCGGGTTCTCATCGTCGATGGTGGTCAACGCGCGGACCGCACCGTACCGGGTCTCCATGCTGTCGTGGCTCAGCAACTGCACCGTTTCCGTCGATGCATCGATGCTGCCCACGGCCGCGAGCGCCGCCAACGCAAACACGCGGAACGCCGGTTCCTTGTCCGCCGCCTCAATCAGCGCCGGCACGCACTCGGAGTGTCCCTGGTAGGCCAGGGCCTGGGCGGATTGGAACCGGACTTCCAGCAGTTCGGAATCCAGTCCTTCGAGGAGCACCGGCACGGCTTCGGAGCCAATGGCTTCCAGTTCCAGCGCTGCACGCTCGGAAGTCGGTCCTTTCAAGAGATCGTCGCGGAGCCGTTCCATGCGGAGCCGGCGGTCGACCGGCGTATCCAGCAACCGGACATGTCCAATGACCTGCAGGAACCGCGGATAGTTGTCGCGATAGCGGCGGTGCAGAATCAGTTCGATCTTGGAGTCGGTCTTGGCCTCGGCCAGCGGCCGCTTCTGCCCGGCATCGTCGTAGTCGTGGAACCTCAGGCCGATTCTGGCCGCAATCCGCTGGCTCATCCGGAAGCTGGTGTAATCCGGGCGGAGGTGCAGGCTGAGGTTCTGGTCCAACCCGCCATAAGTGGCGCCGGCGGGAATGGACCCGCGCCGCGCCGAGTCTCCTTTGTTGTCCTTGCCGACGGACAGAACGGCCCCGTTCGCCACCGCCAGGCGGTGACCCTTCAGCAGTCCCTTGCCCTGCACGTACGCCTGCTCGGTGAGTTCGCACTCCATCAATGTGCCGCCGCGAAGACTCGTCGCCTCGCTGCCATCGGGCAGATAGACCTCCACATCAAACTTCTCGTGCTTGCGGAGCAGTGGCGGCAGGTAGGCGCGGACCAGGACCAGCGCGGTCGAGGGATCAGCGATCAGAGTGTTGGGATCCTTGATATTGCGGCGCTTCATGTCCTCCAGCAGTTGCGTGCGGTACATCGAAGCCGGGGGGTCGTCGCCGGTCCCGTTGAGGTTGGCGACCAGTCCGACTCCTTCCAGCACAACGGTGTTCAGTCCCCGCACGCCGATGTAGTCGCCGATCAGCTTGGAATGGCCGTCTTCCCCGCGCAGGGCTTCGTGCGCCTTGGTACGGGCTTTCTTCTTGGCCCGTTCTGCCGCGCTCGGCAACTGCAGGTCGAATTCCGTGCAGCCGGCGAACAGCAATGCCAGCGCCGAAAGCGCCTCCCGGCGAGTCACCAGGGGCAGGAGCGCATCCTGGCGGAATCCGGGAAGACGCGGCGTGCGGTCGCTCATGGAATTTGTCCGTCCGTGGACAAGGAGGGGGCCGGCGACGCAGAAACTGCGTCGGAACCCGAAATTGAACTGAAGATCGGTGAAGACGAGAGGGGGGAGGGGCGGAACATAGCGCAGCCCGCGCACGACGGTCAATGCCACCGTCGATCCAGCATCCCCCCGGTCCGGCGAACGGCAGGAACCGCCGTTTCCGCGCCCCAGGCGTCCCGCGCCGGCCGGATTTCCCCGAGTCTCCAACTCCTGATCGCTACAATCAGCGGGGCACAGGGGCAAAAGCGCAGAGAGGTTGCAGCGCAGCCTGCTCCCCAGATTGAATCCTTCCCCATTGCTCCTTTGACACTTCCATCATGTCCCCGTCAACCGATGCACTGAAGACGTTGCACGGTCAAGTCGTGGTCCTCGATCTAGCCAGCCCGTTCGTTGTGGTCGGCACCCTCTCCGGGGAAGATCACCGGTATTTGGTGCTCGACGACGCCGATATGCACGACCTGCGCGACAGTTCGACCACCAGGGAGCTATATGTGCTCGACACGCGCCGGCACGGCGTGGGCGCAAACCGCCGCCGGGTGCTGGTGAACCGCTCCGACATCGTCGGAGTTTCCCTGCTCGACGACGTCGTCACGTAGTCGACCAAATGAAAGACCGGACGGAATGAGAGCCGGGGGACTCCGCCACTTCCGTCCGGTAAAGGACCGCACGCAACGAGGAATGGTCGAACTTTAGTAGCGGATGATCAGGTCCAGATACAGCCGGGACTGCAGAACGTCCTTCCGTTCTGTCAGCGGAATCTCATAAGCGAGGCCGATTTCGTTCATCTCGCCGAACCGCTTCTTGCCGCCGAGGCCGAGCGTGACAATGTCGTTCCCCGCCACGCCGGTCGAACCGAGATTGAACAGGTCACCCCCCTCAAAGCTGAGGGGCAGCCGATCGCCGCTCTGCATCCAGTGGAACCAGTTCAGTTCTACCAGGCCGTACCAGGTGTCGATGACTTCGTAGTCCACGTGGTTCGACCAGTACCACATCTGGCTCCGCTGCGAGGTGTTCGTCGGCAGCCGGAAGCCCGTGGCCGACAACCAGTGCGAACGGTCGGTCAGGCCGGCGCCGGCGGTCCCGAACAGGTGGAACTCGCCGTCGCCGCTCCCCTGAAAGACGCCGCCACTGCCGCACGGCACTTCAAACGTGCCGCCGACGCTCGCAATCAAGGGGAGCGAAGGATTGCGAATCACGTTGTACTTGAGGCCGGCGGCGATGTCGGCCCAGCCTTCGTCATCGGGAATCACGGCCGGATTGTCCGAGTTCATCCAGATGTAGCCGTCCTTGTTCGCGATGAACGACAACCGCTCCGTTAACGCGACCCGCGCCTGCACGGCAAAGTACTGGGCGTCGCCACCGGAGAAGGCCGGGTTGCTGTTGGGAATCCAGTGCTGGGCGAAGATCGGCCGGATTTCGCTGAGGGTTCGCGGGTCTTCAAAGAACAGAGGGTTGGTGATCGGGCTGACGAAATCGGAGAACGCCCGATCAGACGGAGAGATGAAGCCCAGCAGCCGGTCCCCGAAACCTCCGCCAATGCCGCAGGAGCACAGCGCTGCCTGACCAGAGTTCCCGACCGCAGTCGCGAACTCAACGGCACGGGACTCGGCACTCGTCTGCTCAACGTCGGGTTCCGACATGCTGACGATTCGCGCGAGACGCGAATCGAACAGACCCTCGCCTCGAGTGGGAGCGGCGGCGAAGCAGACAACAGCAGCGACGAAACAGAATGTGTGGCAGCGCGGCACGCGGGCGATCCTCCGTGAAAGTGACGGCTTGCCATCATGGCAAACTCCGCCCATAGATTCGGAAGAATCGATGCAGCGGGGTTGCGGAATCGCTCTGGGTGCATTTCCACGATGCAATCGGAACAACTTATCTCAAATGCACTTGCGCGCGGCCGGCACATGTACCTGGATCGCACACTTCGCCACGCGCTACGTTCCGCCAGGTAAGGGGAGTGTGCACCAATGCACAGCGGATCGATCACGTGGTAGCAACGGCCGTTGGTCAGACGAGAACCTCAGTCACCACCCGCGCCGGCTCGACGCCCGTCAGCCGCATGTCCAGCCCCTGGTGCTTCACGCTGAAGCGCTGGTGGTCGATCCCCAGGAGGTGCAGGATCGTGGCGTGCAGATCGCGGACGTGCACGACGTTCTCGACAGAGTTGTAGCCCAGCTCGTCGGTCGCGCCGTGACTCGTGCCCCCCTTGATGCCGCCGCCGGCGAGCCACATCGAGAAGCCCTTCATGTGGTGATCGCGGCCGGGGCCCCCTTTGCCCTGGAACATCGGCGTGCGGCCGAACTCGCCGCCCCAGATGATCAGCGTGTCTTCGAACAGCCCGCGCTGCTTGAGGTCGTTGATCAGGGCCCACGTCGCGCGGTCAGTCGCGCCGCAGCACATGTCCATGTACTTCACGAGATCGCCGTGATGGTCCCAGTCACGGTGATAGAGCTGGATGAACCGCACGCCTCGCTCGGCCAACCGCCGGGCCGTCAGGCAGTTCGAGGCGAATGAGCCGTCGCCGGGGGTGGCGCCGTACATTTCGAGCGTGGCGGGCGATTCCTGCGAGATGTCCATCAGCTCCGGGACGCTGGCCTGCATGCGGAACGCCATTTCGTACTGGCTGATGCGCGTGTCGATCTCCGGGTTGCGGATCGCCGTGTTGCGATGCTGATCGAGCCGGGCGACCGCATCAACCAGCGCCCGCTGCTGCGAGGACGAGACGCCGGCCGGGTTCCGCAGGTAGTACACCGGATCGCCCGAGGCGTTGAACTCGACTCCCTGATGCCGGCCGGGCAGGAACCCGTTCCCCCACATCCGCTGCGAGATCGGCTGCGGGTTACGGCCGGCGAAACTGGTCATCACGACGAACCCCGGCAGGTCGTCCGCTTCGCTTCCGAGACCGTAGTTGATCCAGCTCCCCATGCTGGGACGGCCGCTGATGGCCGTCCCGGTATTCATCATCGTGTGGGCCGGATCGTGATTGATCTGGTCGGTGACCATCGACCGGATGATCGCGATGTCATCTACGAACTTCGCGTGATACGGCAGGAACTCGCTGACCCACTGTCCGCTGGCTCCA
>JAEUIG010000773.1 GCA_016795125.1 Planctomycetaceae bacterium
CCGGTTCCTGTCGCAGGGGCCGATCGAGATTGCCGACAGGCCCAGCCTCCGCATGAGCCGCGAAATCCAGGCCGTCCACCTGGACCTGTCCAACGACGGGGACTTTCTGCTCATCAGCCAGTTCCAGGACATCCCGGTCGATGAGGCGCTCGTCCTGAAGTCGAAGTTCGGCCTCGATCCGGCGGCCTTCGAGTCGATGTTCGACCTGCTGGGCCGCTGGCACGTGGGAGCGGACTTCACCCGCCGTGCGGGTGGACTGCTGAATGCCGTCGAAGCAGGGCGGATGCTCTCGCTGATTCCGGGCCGCGGTGCGACACGGGCGCACTGATGCGCCTCAAGTTTGACGCAAAGTCGCGAAGTCTCAAAGACGCGCAGAGAAAGAAGCAACCATCGACGCAGTGAAATAGCGGCACCGGTGCCGCGGAGCGGGTTCGCCGCATCGTCGAAGTCTGCTTTGTATGTCTTGGCGGCCCTGTGACGTGACGTCGCTCTTCATTCTGCTGAATTGGCGGGTTCTGCTCCGCCGCGCCCCGGACTGCCACCTTGACGAGCGGGGCGCTTCCATCTGGGCGGGGGGTGGTTATACTTCTGGTTCGTGGGGCTGCCGGGGGTGGCTTCGCGGTGACGACTCACTGTTCAAAGGCGCAGTTTTCTATGGCCAAAGAAGAGGCCATTCCGATGGAGGGCACCGTTGCCGAAGCCCTCGCCAACACGCAGTTCCGCGTGTCGCTCGACAACGGCCATTCCGTCCTGGCGCACGTCGCCGGACGCATGCGCAAGCACTTCATCCGCATCGTCCCGGGCGACCGGGTCAAGGTTGAGGTCTCTCCGTACGACCTGACCCGCGGTCGAATCGTGTTCCGCGAACGCTAAGGCGTGCTTTCACCTGGATGTGGCCCCGAAAAACCGCCCGAAGGGCTGGCATCTATTAGCCGGCGGTTGAGCGAAGCGACACCGCCGGAGCGGATCGCTCTTTTCCATACCGCATCCCGAAGGGATGCCAGCAGACCAACGAACGGCTGTCATCCCTCCGGGATGAGTCCGGATGAGTACACGATGTTCCGGTGGCGTCGCTTCGCTCAGCCACCGGCTATTGGATGCGACCCCTCCGGGGTCATCGGGGTTCCAGGACCCACTCGTGATCTCGATCAGATGTGAGTGTTGATCCGGTATGGACGCCCCTCCTGCGAACTCCTCCGCCCTGCCATTTGTGCAGCTCTTCACCGACGGCGCGTGTTCCGGCAATCCCGGTCCGGGCGGGTGGGCCTACATCCTGCGGCATCCTGCGTCCGGCAAAGAACGCGAAGCGTCCGGCGGACTCGCGCTGACAACCAACAACCAGATGGAGCTGCAGGCCGTCATCGAAGGCCTGGCCGCGCTGACGTCGAAGTCGCGCGTCGAACTCGTCACCGACAGCACGTACGTCGCGAAAGGCTCCGCCGAATGGCTCCCCGGCTGGAAACGCAACGGCTGGAAGCGCAAGGAGGGGGGCCAGCTCAAGCCGCTGAAGAACGAATTCCAGTGGCGGCGGCTCGACGAACTGCTCGCCCGCCACGTCGTGAAGTTCACGGTCATCAAGGGGCACAGCGGTCACGCGGAGAATGAACGCTGCGACGAGCTGGCCGTCGCTGCGGCCCGGGAGTTTCGGTGAGGGCGAAACCGCAAGCGTGCGATGGCTGCGGGCGGGTTGTGATTAATTCGTCTTGAAGGGCTGCAGGACGCCTTCGACGATCGTCGGTCCCAGCGTCTCTCCGTAAAAGCTGACGCTCGCCTCGTAGCCCCCCTTGTTGTATTCATCGGTCGGCAGGATGTAGCTGAGCCAGACATCGGCGAGCCCGCCGATTGCCACGTGCTCAGCGCCGGTGGCAGCGCGGGCGCGCTCCTTGATCTCGAGACCCAGTCGCGCGGTCATCTCGCCCGGAACGCCGACAATCAACAGGTCGCCCACGCGCAGCGACACGGTGTCGACCTCGCCCGGATAGAGCGCCGGCAGCATCTTGCGGAGCAGTTCTTCACTCAGGCCGTATTCCGCCCCGCCGGTCTCCATGAATTTTGGATGCCAGCTGTTTTCCGGCAGATCGATGTGGGCAGTGGTCGTGTTGAATGCCACGTCCTGCTGTGTGGCCGTCTGTTCCCATTGTCGCCACGCGACGATCCCGAGCTCGCGGCCGTAGCGTTCGGCCTTCTCGTAGCGGCTGTCGCCCGAGTCGGGACGGGCGAGGACCGACTGGTCTCCTTCCGCTCCGTTCGAGTACATCGCGAGAACATCGTCGCCGATCAGCGCCTCCAGCGTCCGCTGGACATGGCCGGGCCAGTCGCCGGAGAACTGCATGTCGCGTCCCGACATGAATGTCGGATGCGCCGTGAAGTTGACGAACACGGCCAGAGGACGACCGTCGAGCCGATCGAACCGTGCGACCGTGAGCGACTCGTCAAGCTCCGGGCTCTTGCGGCGGTTGCGGTTCCAGCCGTGGATCTGAGTCACGCTGCTGCCGACGTTCACCGGCACCAGTTCATCACCAGCGTCGCGGATGACTTGCGCAAGCCGGTTGATCAGGAACTCGTAGACCCGCGGGTTGTGGATCCCGATCTGCGGGATGTCGAACGTGTTCTGCGGGTTGACCGCAGCCATTTCGATACTGGTGTGCGAATGGCTCGGCAACATCATCAGTTGGTCGGCCGTCCAGCCGTCAGCGGCGAGAAGCTCAACCACGGCCGGCTTGATGGCGGAGGACAGTCCCACCATGTCGAGCGTGACGAGTGCAAACCTGTGCTCACCGTCGGACAGCACCAGCGCCTTGGCCATGACGCGGTCGTGAACGCCTTCGGCGGGCCGGTTCATCCGTTCGCCATAGCCGCCGAGCGGGCAGCCGTATTCCAGCGGCGGGGTGATGTCGATCCGCGCTGCGCCGGCACTGAGTTCGGCCGCGGCGGCATCGGACGCGACGGCAATTGTTCCAGAAACCAGCAGCAGGAGGATACGGAGCATGCGAGTCATTGGAGCGATGGTGTTACCGTTGTGTGGTCAGGGCTGCCGCTTCGATGTCATTGCCGCGCTGAATACGGTCCACGCGACCCGCACTGTCCAGGTGAATGCGCACGGGCCATTCATACCGCCGGACGTCAGGAGCGGAGATTCCGATCCAGCTACAGATGCGGCTCGACCACACGAATCGGAATCGTGTGGAACTCCCGCAGAGCATTCCCTGTTCGTTCCCGGGAGCCACGTACGTCAAAACCTCGGTGCGGCCCATCACGGCTTCGACTTCCGGTTGCGTCATCCCGATGCGGAGTGGCAGGGATTTCTGGATCTCTGGAGGCTCACGCACGACGCGCCACGCTGCGAACAGCGCCAGACACGCCACGGCCGGCAGGACGTATCGGATGAACCAGCGAGGAAGACGCATGGCTGCAGTGTACCATTCCCCCTGCCGTGCGCCGCAAGTTGACAGCGCACGTCGGGTCACTGACTGTGCGGAAGTGAACCAGGGCAATCTCGTGTGGCACGCCCAGACCAACGGGATGGGCGTGGGGAGCGTCAACAACGTTCGCCACGCCCTTGGCAGGGTGTGCCACCCCGTTGGTTGCTGGGTTTGGCGTTGAAGTGAGTCGTACTGATGTTCTCCCTCACCCCCGGCCCCTCTCCCGGGGGGAGAGGGAAGGAAGGAGCTTGGTGGAGTTTAGTGCGTGGTTGACCTGAGGTGTGGCCCCAGCCATCATTCCTCCATGCACGTTGCCCTGTTTCTCCCCTGTTACATCGATCAGTTTTATCCCAACGTCGGCCTGGCGACCGTCGAGTTGCTGGAACAGCACGGCTGCACGGTCCATTTTCCCGTGGAGCAGACCTGCTGCGGACAGCCGCTGGCGAACTCCGGCTGCTGGGAGGAGGCGCAGCCGCTGGCCCGTCGCTTTATCGAGATCTTCAAGGATTTCGACTACATCGTCTGCCCGTCCGGCAGCTGCACGGCGATGGTCACGCACCACTACGAGGAACTGATCGCCGGCTATTCCGGGCTGCATCAGGTCGAGAAGAAGACGTACGAACTCTGCCAGTTTCTGAACGACGTGCTGCACGTGCAGCATCTGCCGTCGCGATTCCCGCACCGCGTCGGCCTGCACAACAGTTGTCACGGGCTGCGTGAACTGCGGCTGGGGCGTTCTTCAGAACAAATGGTTCCGGACTTCAGCCATGCCCGCCGTCTGCTGGAGATGGTCTCTGGAATTCAACTGGTCGACCTGACGCGTCCGGACGAATGCTGCGGTTTCGGCGGGACGTTTGCCGTCGGGGAAGAAGCCGTCTCCTGCATGATGGGGGACGACCGGATCCACGATCATGAGCAGGCGGGTGCGGAGGTGATCACCGCGGGCGACATGTCGTGCCTGATGCACCTCGACGGGCTGCTTCGGCGGCAGCGGAAGCCGCTGAAGGTGATGCACATCGCCGAGATTCTGGCGGGGCGGCCGTTGCCGGCTTGAGTGCACACCGCAGCATCGCAGCCCGTTCGCTTATGACTGAGGCAGCCAGGACCAGAGGATGTAGGCGACCGGTCCGGCGAACAGGATGCTGTCGAGGAGATCGAGCAAGCCCCCGAAGCCGGGCATCAGCTGTGCGGCGTCCTTTTGTCCCATGTCGCGCTTGATCAGCGATTCGCAGAGGTCGCCGATCAGTCCGACCAGGCCCAGGACGACGCCATAGAGCAGCGACCACCACAGCGGGGGTGCGGCGGAAACTCCGTCAAACATTGCGGCGGCAAACGACAACCAGAGCCACGCGCCGAGTCCCGCCCCGAGGAGCGCGCCTCCGAATCCGGCCCAGGTTTTTCCAGGGCTGAGGTGCGGGGCCATTTTCCGTTTGCCGAACAATCGTCCGAGCGTGTAGGCGCCGACGTCGCCCATCTTGGTCGCGATCACCATTGAGGCGAGCACGTAGTAACCGGCTTCCGCGCCGCGAACCCAGCGCAGTTGTGCCGTGACTGCGAGCAGAGCGCCGATGTAGCTGACGGCCATGATCCCGGCGGCGAGGGTTTCCATACGGCGACCGGGAGCGATGTATCTCCAGGCTTCAATGGCGAACAGCACGAGCGCGCACATCACCCAGACGAGCGCAATGGCGGATGTCGTGGAGCCTGTTCCGAGGTTGAGCCAATGCGGCACCCAGGCCGTAGTGAGCAGTGCGACGATGCCGGCCGCGATTGGCGCGAGCTGGAGTTCAGGAAACCTGGGACGCAGGAGTGTGACCAGTTCCCACGCGCAGCGCACTCCCAGCACGCAGCACAGCGCGTACAGCAGCGGGGCCGCCGCCCCGAACTTCTGGTCGGCCCAGAACAGTGCTGCGAGCAGCGGGATCAGCACTGCCGAAACTGCGAGTCTCCAGCCGAGCATGCGTGTCTTTTCTCCACGTGATGAAAGCGCCTGCAGTGCAGCGGCCAGTGTCAGGGTGTGAGGGCCACAGCAAATTGAAATGATGGATCAGATGCGGCCCACGTTCGGTGGATTTTGTCATAGGCCCGGCATTTATGCCGGGATGGGCGAACACCAACTTCACATACTTGAGTCCCGTTCACGGGACTTCCTGCCGAGGCGGCTTGAGCCGGCGAGCAGCCTCGTGAACGAGGCTCTGCGCGACAGATTACGCGCCTCGCAACCCGGCGTAAACGCCGGGCCTACGAACAGAACACAGTTGACGACCCGGATCGAAGCCCGGCCTCGCGCATTCTGCGGACAATCACTTCCGCACGTCGAGACCGCCAAAGCGTCGCTCTCGCGCCGCGTAGTCGCGGAGGGCATCGTACAAATGCGCTTCGCGGAAGTCGGGCCAGAACGTGTCCGTCACCCACAGTTCGGAGTAGCTGATCTGCCACAACAGGAAATTGCTGACCCGCATTTCGGCGGCGGTGCGGACGACGAGGTCGGGATCGCACATTCCGGCAGTGTAGAGGTGCTCGCTGATCGTCTCTTCGGTGATGGAATCGGGATCGATCTGGCCGGCCGCGGCCTGGCGGGCGATCTCGCGGCAGGCGGCGGCGATCTCGGCACGGGCGCCGTAGTCCAGGGCCAGGCACAGCCGCATGCCGGCGTTGTTCTGGCTCATGCGGATCGTCGTGTCGACTTCGGCCATGACCCGGGGACTGATGCGATCGGTGCGGCCGATCGTGCAGAACCGCAGGTCCTGCCGCATGATTTCCTGCCGTTCCGCCACGACGTACTGCTGCAGCAGGCTCATCAGCAGCTCCAGCTCCAGCTGGGGACGCTTCCAGTTTTCGCTGGAGAAGCAGTACAGCGTGAGCTGCTCAAGCTTGAGCCGGGCGCAGGTTTCGACGACGGTGCGGACGCTCTGGACCCCGCGCCGGTGCCCTTCGATGCGGGGCGCCCCGCGCGAACGGGCCCAGCGGCCGTTTCCGTCCATGATGATGGCGACGTGCCGGGGCAGCCGGTCGGGCTGCAATCCGCGCTGGTGCAACTCGTCGGGGGTGAACGGGAGATCGGCCTGCAGAGCGCGCATGATCGGCTCACGTGACGTCGCACGAGGTCGGCGCCGCGCCGGCGGCACTCTTCGGTTGCTCAGGGGGCCGCCAATGCCACCGGCAGCTCCAGCAGCACCGAGTCGGACTCCGAATCCCGCCGCAGCGTGATTTCCCGATACCTCGGATTGGTGTGCGGCGACGCTATTCCCAGCCGCACCGTCTGTTCCTGAATCTCCACCACTCGCACTATCGAATCGCCGACGATGATCGCTTCATCGACGCCGCGCGTCAGAACAAGCATCGATGCCCTCGTTGCTTGGTTGTCGTTGCATCCGCGTGACGATACGGTCACGACGTGCGAGACATTCTGCGCTACGCCGCGCGGCACGGCAACGTCCGCAGGCACGGAATTCGTGCGATCCACGAAGCGCGACGCCGACGTATTGACAATTCCAGCGACGCGGTTCCGAAACCGCCTTCGACCTCCGTTCCCGATTGTTCGCTCCGCCGCCCGCGCAGGCAACCTCTGATGCGAAAGCTCCTCGTTTTCCCGGCCATCGACGCCGAACGCCTGCAGGCTCTCCGCGCTGCCGCGCCGGAGCTGCAGATCGTCAACGCCGCCGGCGAACTGGACGCCTTGCAGGAGATCGCTGACGCGTCCGGATTCTTCGGAAAAATCAGCCCCGCCTTGCTCGCGCGCGCAACGCAGCTCGAATGGATCCAGAGCCCGACCGCCAGCCTGGAGCATTACCTGTTCCCGGAACTCGTCGCGCATCCCTGCACGATCAGCAACATGCGGGGCATCTTCTCCGACGTGATCGCCGACCATGTGCTCGGATACGTGCTGTGCTTCGCACGTCAGCTGCATACCTACATCCGGCGGCAGCCCGACGGCGTCTGGCGGCCGATCGGCGATGACGTCCATCTCGACATGAGCGTCGGCCCAGGCCGAGTCAGCGGCGCCGATCGCGCACACCGCCACCTCGCCGACTGCCGGATGGGCGTCATCGGCGCCGGCGGAATCGGCGCCGAGGTCTGCCGTCGTGCGGCTGCCTTCGGAATGTCGTTGTCCGCCGTCGACCCGCAAGTCCGCAGCATTCCGGGAATCGTCGACGATGTGTGGCCGGTCGCCCGACTGCGCGACCTGATGCAGCAGGCGGATTTCGTGGTCGTCGCCGCGCCGCATACTCCAGAGACGGAAAAGCTCATTCGCTACGAACAGTTGTGCTGGATGTCGCGGTCGGCGGTATTGATCAACGTCGGCCGCGGCGCGATTGTCGACCTGGCGGACCTGACCCGCGCGCTCGACGAGCAGCGTCTCGGCGGCGCTGCTCTCGACGTGCTGGAGACCGAGCCGCTGCCGTCCGACCATCCTTTGTGGCGGCGCGACAATGTCATCATCACTCCGCACGTCGCCGCCGCGTCCCCCCGAATCGCCGAACGGCATTTCGCGGTCCTGCGCGACAACTTGCAGCGGTTTGCACGGGGCGAAACACCGCAGAACCTGGTCGACAAGCACCACTGGTTTTAGAGCCTGTCCGAGAACCGAAATCGGGTGGCCGGGGCTGGACCGAAGGGAAGCCCCGGTGCACTAACCGGTCCGACGTCGTGTCGTTGAGATCGGGTTT
>JAEUIG010000775.1 GCA_016795125.1 Planctomycetaceae bacterium
GGCCCATTCCGGGTGGGTCTTTTCGACGGCATGAATATAGAGGTGGCAGGCCTGCGGATGATCGGGCGCGCGGGCAAGCACGCGTTCGAGCGTCGTCAGGATCTCTGAAGTGAATTCCAGCGGCCGGCCGTCATCGTCCCAGTAGTGCCAGGGACTGGTGTCCATGACCGCCTCAGCGAAAATGACCTGCACATCAAGATCGTCGGGGTGCTTGCGGGCGAGTGTCCGCATGGCGTCGGCGAACGCCTTGTCGAGCGGGGCGCGGTCGTCGATCGGTTCGGCCGTGTAGCGTGCTGCGAGCGCCAGGATGTAGTCCCGCTCGCGCGGCGACGCGCTGCCAAACTTCTCGAGCGCCTTCTGCAATGCCTTCCAGGCAGGGGCGACGGCGTCGGGCATCATCGGGGCGTTGACGTTCGGCCCCAGCACCCATGCTTCGCCCCAATAGGCCATGGCGCAATTCGGATCGAGAATCTGTGCCTGCTGAAAGCTGCGGGCCGCCTCGCCGTGATTGAAGCCGAACGCCAGCACCATGCCCTGGTCGAAGTACCGCTGCGCATCCGGGTTCGACGTACTCACGGGATGGGTAAACAGCCCCATTCCGTCGAGCAGCGGAGCCGTCTTGTGAATCTCGCCGATCAGGATTTCGTCCTGGGCGCCCGCGCAGGGCAGAATGCTGGAGACGGCGGCGACCACCGACAGGCAGCGCACGAAATGTGACCGCATGGAACTCTCCTGCGAGTGCTGAATTCCGCGAATCGGTCCGAACGTAAACGAATCACAGCACGCGGACGACCGCCTGTAAAGCAACTGCCGCCGCCAATGCAGGAACGCAGATGACGCAGATCGAAAAGATCTGCGCAGATCCCTTTGCATCTGCGTCCTCTGCGTTCCGTTACTTGCCACACACTCGCTACTTTACGCGTTACCACGTACACCGGAGACCGGAATGGGACGATATCAGGGCCTGATCGGCGTGGCCGTGCTGCTGGGCATCGCGTGGCTGCTGTCGAACAATCGGCGAAGGGTCAACCTCCGCATCGTCATCTGGGGCCTCAGCCTGCAGGTGTTGTTCGCCATCATTATCCTCCGCTCGCCCGTCGGCTACCCGTTCTTCAATCTGCTCGACAGGGGAGTCGCACAGCTGCTGGCGTTTTCGGATGAAGGCGCCAGCTTCCTGTTCAAGCCGCTCAATCCGCAGTACGAAGTCCAATACGACTCGCTGCCTCCTCAGCCTGAAGACGGCGCGACTGCGGCCGAACCGGAGCGACTCCGGCTCCGCGCCGTGAATAACGGCTCGATCGCCCCGATGGTCCAGACGCTGGCCTTTGTCGTGCTGCCGACGGTGATCTTTTTTGCCGCCTTGATGTCGGTGCTGTATCACCTCGGCGTCATGCCGCTGGTGGTCCGTTCGCTGGCATGGGTGATGCAGAAGACCATGGGCACCAGCGGGGCGGAGACTCTCAGTGTCGCGGCGGACATTTTTGTCGGACAGACGGAGGCGCCGCTGTTCGTGCGGCCGTTCCTGCCCGGGATGACGCGGTCGGAGCTGATGACCGTCATGTGCGGCGGGTTCGCGACAATCGCCGGCGGCGTGATGGCCATCTACGTCGGCGTGCTGCGGGACCATCTCCCGAACATTGCCGGCCATTTAATGGCGGCCAGCGTGATGGGCGCGCCGGCCGCTTTGGTGATCGCCAAGATCATGCACCCGGAAACGGAGCTTTCTCAGACCGCGGGAGGTGCGACGATCAAGCTGGAACGGCGCACACGGAACCTGCTGGAAGCGGTCGGCAACGGCGCGACCGACGGCCTGCGTCTCGCGCTCAACATCGCCGCCATGCTGATCGCCATCGTCGCCCTGGTCGCCCTCGTCAATTTCATTCTCAAGCAGGTCGGCACGTCGATGGAGGGCATCCTGGCGATCGGTTTCCGCCCCATCGCGTGGTGCATCGGCATCCCCTGGGACGAATGCGGGACGGTCGGCACCCTGCTGGGTGAGAAGATCGTGCTCACCGAGCTGATCGCCTACCTGCACCTGAGCGAACTAATGTCGAACAACGGCCTGTCGGAGCGGTCGGCGGTGATTACCAGCTACGCGCTGTGCGGGTTTGCGAATTTTGCGTCGATCGGCGTGCAGATTGGCGGTATCGACGCCCTCGCTCCGGAGCGGAAGGGGGACGCCTCGGAGATTGCGTTCCGCGCGATGATCGGCGGCGCGCTGGCGACCTGCCTGATCGCCGCCATCGCTGGCGTGGTCATGTAAACTGGGGCAATACCCGCACCGAGCGCCCCTGGCCGCACCCAATCGCCGCTGGCGGTTTCGCGATCTCCCGCCGTCGCATAGCATGCTCCCGGGCCGGTCAGGAAATTCAAAACGATGGAACAGCGTGGGGAACCTATCGCGGGGAGCACTCTCTTCCGCGACTTTTGTGCGGTCTGCCAGGAGCCGATCCGCGTGCCGAAGGAGAAGCGCGGCCTGCCGCAGAACTTCTGCCTCGAATGCATGCGCAAGGCGGTCCACAAGCTCGCAGAGTCGGTGCAGAAAGCGGAGTCGGAGAAATCACAGCCGGCGGCCGGCTCCGCGCCGACTGACGACGACGAGAATTACGACTTCGACGCCGAAGAATAACGCCGCCCAGCGACGCATCGCAGATGCGTCACTTCCGATATGCCGCTCAATCTCAGCCAGATCCGTTCGCAATTCCCGGCGCTCGCCCGCGAAACAAACGGACGGCCCGTGGCCTATTTCGACGGTCCGGCGGGAACGCAGGTCCCCCAGTCGGTGGCCGATGCCGTGGCCGAGTGCTTGCTGCATCACAATGCTAACAGCGGCGCTCCGTTCGCCACCAGCCGCGAGGCCGATGCGATTCTCGATGGCGGACGCACCGCTGCCGCCGACCTGCTTGGCGCTGCTGACCCGGATGAGATTGCTTTCGGCCCCAACATGACGACCCTCACGCTGGCGGCCAGCCGGGCGATCGGGCGGACCTGGCGGCCGGGGGACGAGATCATCGTCAGCCGGCTCGACCATGACGCCAACGTCACCCCCTGGGTGCTGGCAGCGCGCGACGCCGGTGCGACGGTCAGGCACATCGGCATCAACCCTCACGACTGCACGCTCGACCTCGGCAGCTTTGAGGCGGCACTTTCGGAGCGGACGAAACTGGTTGCCGTCGGCTATGCCAGCAACGCCAGCGGGACGATCAATCCCGTCGCCCACATCGTCGCTCGCGCAAAAGCGGTTGGAGCGCTGACCTGGATTGACGCCGTGCACTACGCGCCGCACGGACTGATCGACGTGCAGGCCGCCGGCTGCGATTTCCTGGTTTGTTCGGGGTACAAGTTCTTCGGTCCGCATGTCGGGATTCTCTGGGGCCGACGCGCGTTGCTCGAATCGATGGAGCCGTACAAGCTGCGGCCGTCGTCGAACGACCTGCCGGGACGGTGGATGACGGGGACGCAGAATCATGAGGGGATTGCGGGCGTGACGGCGGCGGTGGATTACATGGCGGGCATTGGCGTCCTGTCGGCGTCGCACAGCGTGGCCCCCTCACCCCGGCTCTCTCCCCCGAGGGGAGTTGGTTCCGAGAGCAGTGCTGCTTTCGGGGGAGAGGGAGGAAACAACTCGCGGCGCGAGCGGTTGCGGCGTGCGTTCGCAAAGATCGTTGCCCACGAGCGCGAACTTGGTGCGCGCCTGATCGTCGGGCTGCAGCGATTCCCGGGCCTCAAGATCTGGGGCATCACGCATCCCGGCCATCTCCACGAGCGCGTGCCGACTGTTTCGGTCACGCACGTCCACAAGTCGCCGCGCGAAATCTCGGAAGCGCTTGCCCAACGAGGGCTCTATACCTGGGCCGGCAATCACTACGCGCTCCCCTTCACCGAGACGCTCGGCCTTGAGCCGCACGGAACGCTCAGGATCGGCCTGGTGCACTACAATACGGCTGACGAAGTGGACCGTTTGCTGGCAGCGCTCGCGGAGATCGTATGACGGGGGAGGACGCGCATCCGCCGCCCGTCGCCGGGCGCTCCGGAGCGGCACATCACCGGTTTGGCGCGGCCGCGGTGTCGCTGTCGCTGATTACCGCCGCCCTCTGGGGCGGAACTGCCGTCGGCAGCGCCTTCGCACTTGATGCGCTGCCACCCATCGCCGTCGGCGGCATCCGCTTCGCGCTCGCGGCGCTGTTCATGATCGGCTGGTGCCGCTGGGAGCGCTCGCCGCTGCTTCTCAAACCGCAGCAGTGGTCGCCGTCCGTCATCTCCGGCGTGCTGCTGTTCTTTCAGATCGCGACCTTCAACTGGGGGCAGGCCCGCACAACTTCCTCACACACGTCGCTGTTCATCAACACGTACATCTTCTGGGTCGCCGCGTATGAGCACTTCATCACCAGGCAGTTCCGGATGAACTGGCGGCAGCTCGCCGGCCTGATGATCGCCGCGGGCGGCGTCCTGCTGCTCGTTGCCAGCACCGCCGCCCCGGCAAAGCGCACTTCCGGAATGGACGAACCGACGCTGCTCGGCGACGCCATCATGCTGCTCAGCGGATTCATCCTGGGAGTCAAGGTGATCCAGACGAAGCACGCCGTGCGGACCGTCCCGCCGGGAACGCTGACGCTCTGGCACGACCTGATCGGGGTGGCGTTGTTCGCCCTCTACAGCGCGGTGTTTGAGACGATCGATCCATCGCGGATCACGCCGGCGACAGTCTGGTCGCTGCTGTTCGTCGGCCTGGCCGTCTCGGGATTCTGCTTCGCGGGACAGGCGTGGCTGCTGCAGCGGCACAGCGCGTCGCTCGTGTCGGTCTTCAGCTTCGCGACACCGGTCTTCGGCGTCGCGCTGGCTGTGCTGCTGCGCGGCGATGCGCTTTCGCCGTGGCTCCTCTTCGCCGGCGCCTGCGTGGCGATCGGCATCGTGCTCGTCACAGTGCGGTCACCGGCCGGCCGCGCTTAGCGACGCCAGGGGGATTTGTCATTGCTCATTTCTCAATAGTCATTTGTCATTGAAGACTTTCGATGTCGCTCCGCTTCTGAATGACAAATGACAAATGACTATTGACCAATGACAAATGCGCTCCCGGGAAACGCGTCGAAGCAATTCACGGCATCTCAAATGCAAAATCCTTCGGCCGCACGGTCAGCACCGGGCAGGCGGCGTGCTGTACCACGCGTTCCGCCACGCTGCCCATCAGCACGTGCGCCAGCCCTGACCGGCCGTGGGTGCCCATGACGATCAGATCGATCTGATGCGATTTGGCGTACTCGTTGACCTGCTCAAACGTGCGGCCCTCCTTGATGGCGATGACGGCGCGCCTGAGCTTGCCAGTGCCATCGGGTGTGATGGCCGTGAGCTGCGCGATCGCCTGCCGCTCGTAATCCTTCAGCCGGGACTGGGAATCCGCCACGAACGCGGGCAAAGCGAGTCCCATCCCGAATTCCGGCAGCCGTGCCGCCAGGTCTTCCATGATGTGCAGCAGATGCAGTTCGGCATCGAACTGTCGCGCCAGTTCAATCGCCATCTCGCGGGCCCCGTCCGTCGCCGGACTGAAGTCGGTGGGAAACAGGATTTTCTCAATGCGGATCATGCCAATGCCGGCGCTGTTTGTTGCTGATGAAGAATCACCACAATGCACGTGAGTTCCAGAAAGGTTAGAACCACAAAGACACAAAGAACACAACGGAAAGCATCAAGCAACACTTCTTTGTGCTCTTCGTGTCTTTGTGGTTTACCTTGTCCCGCCATGAACTTATGGAGTTCGCGTTCCGACTTCATTGTCTGCTACGGCGGTTCGGCGGTTGCGGGCGAGGGCTGTCGCGAAATCTCGTCGAAGTACATCCGGATCAGCGGCGCGTAATCGGCGTCCGGCCGCGACTGGGTTCGTTGTTGAAGTTCCGACCGCAGCTCTCCCGGCAGTTCGCCCCAGTTCCGCATCGAGCGCGCCTTGATCTTCGCCGCCAGCTCGGCCAGACGCGCCGTTTCGGTCGTCCCTGATCCGTTGGCCGCCGACTGGGACTGCGATTTGGCACCCGGCTGCTGAGACATGCCCGATTCGGAGGGAGACTGCTGATCGCCGGGGGCGCGCGGCTTGAGTCGCTGCGCCGCCGCGTGCAACGCCGCCGCCGCCTCAGCGAAGTCTGAACCCTGCGATCCCGACTGAGCCTGCCCTTTGCCTTCTTCGTTCTCGGCCTGAGGAGTGGCGGCGGGGTCGGTCATCGGCGATTCGGTCGCCGCCTGCTGCCCGTCACCGGCTGCCTGTTCCCGCGCGGCCGATTCGCCGTCTTCGGGCTGGTTGGCGGAGGATTCGCCCGGCGGAGTATCACCGAGTTGTTCCCCGGCGCGCCGCAACTGCTGCGACGCCTGCGCGACTTGCTCACCAACGTCCGTCGGCACTGGCGAGTCCTTCGCATCGGCCGTCGCCTTGAGCGCCTGCTCGGCAGCGATGGCCAGCTCGGCCGCCGCCGCGTTCGCCGCTTCGGCGGCCGCCGTCAGTTCTCCGCGTTGCTGCGCCGCGGTGGACTCCGCCATGAAGCCACCCGCCTGTTCGGCGGCACTGCTCGACTCCGTTGCACGGGCTCCGTCATCCGCACGGCTGAGCGGTTCCGAAGCGAGGCGTTCGGCGATCTGCTGGAAGTTCTGTTGCAGTTGCTGTGTGCTGTCCGACAACCGCTGCTGCCCTTGCTGCCGCGCCGCGGCCCTGGCGGCCGCTGAATTGGCGGCCTCTGCCATTTCCTGCGCGGCCTGCTGCTGCTGCGCAGCCAGCTCGTTGAGTTCTTCGAGCGACGTCTCTTCCGGATTACTGCCGCGATCGGGCTGCGCGGCCAGTTCCGCCGCCTGTTCCGCCGCCTGTCGGGCGGATTCGGAGGCGGCCGCCAGGTCTCCAGCGGCCAGAGCTTCCGTCGCCCTCGCCGATTGCTCGGCAATATCGCGAAGCGGCTCGGCATCCCTGCTGCCGGAATCCGCTGCAGCGTGCGCCATCTGCACGGCGCGGTGGACAAGCCCGGCCTGGCGCCCGGCGAGTTCGTCCTGAGCGGCGACCTGCTGCGGATCGGGGGGAGTCGCTTCGGCCTCGCCTTGAAGTCCCTCTGCGAGCTGCTGCTGGCGCTCCGCCAACTGCAGCGCGTGTTCCCGCAGGCCATCGAGCTGGTCGAGACTGGCCTCTGCGGCGGCGTCCAACAGTTCCGGCCGACGGTCCAGCAGATTGTCGAGCCGCCGCGACAGGTCGGCATGGTCATTGCGCAGGCGATCGGCTTCTCGCCCTCTGGGGGATCCGTCGGTATCGCCCTCTTCCGGTGCGGCGTCGTCGCTCGCCGCGGAATCGCCAGTCTGAAGCTCGGACACGTTCTGCGCGAGCCGCTCCGCGTCGTCCGCCAGCCGCTGCAATTCGAGGAGGTCCTGTTCCAGCTCAGCCAGTGATTCCAGGTCCCGCTGCATCGCGTCCAGTTCGGCTGAAGCGTCGGCCAGTTGTTCGCCGGCCTTGTCCAGGGCTGCGGACTTATCCGCCGGCTGTGCATCGTGAGCGGCCTGGGAATGGTCGGCGGCCGACGTCAATTGCCCTTGCGCGACGCTGCGCGCGCGGTCGCCGAGACTGGTCAGCAGCGGATGCAGATCGAATTGCGCCGCCAGCCGCTCGGCGTCGGCGGCCGACTCGCGGTCGTTTTCGGTGACTGAGGCGATGTCGCGGTCGCCCGCAAACGGCGTTCCGGGCTGCTGCTGGGCCGCCTGCGCCTGCAACTGCTTCGTCGCCTGCTGGTTCTCAGCAACCGTCGTACGCAGCCGCTGCAGTGCCTGCGCGAGTTCCTGCTGCCGCTGCGCCAGTTCTTCAGAATCATATGGGTCGGCCTGATCGGAGATGGTAATCAGCCGTGGCTCGGTCCAGGATTCATTTGGTCCTGGAACTGCGCGTTCATCAGTCGCCCGCGCTCGGACGGAGAGAATCATGCCGTTCGTCAGGCCCAGCGGCTGCAGTTCGAGGATGAATTCGTGCTCCGCCTCGCGGACGCCGAGCAGCGGCAGGCCGGAGTCGATCACGCCCTGCTGTTTCCCCTCGCCGTCCACTGCGAAATGCAGTTCAAGCCCGGCCAGACCAATGTCGTCGGTGATTTCGACAGGGAGACGGAGCACGTCGTTCGGCGCGGCCTGAGACGCAGCGCGGTCCGCGAATCGCACGGTCGGCGGCGCATCGTCGAAGATTCGCACCCGCCGATGCGGATCGTGCGAGTTGGCCAGCCCGATCGAATCGAACAACTGCAGTGCAAACCGTCCGCTGCGATCCGGCTGGAACTCCACCACTGCAGAGGCGCCGCCCGCTTGCAGCTCGCCCGGGACCTCCGCGGGTTCCGTCGGAGGTTCGTCCGCCGTGCGATCCGGCATCCAGAGCAGGCTCGTTCGCTCGACCGGCTGATTGAACTGCAGCTGCAACGTCACCCGGCTGCCGGCCAGCATCTGCAGTTCGCCGACGGCTCCCTCAATCTGCTCGACGACCCGGCCGGAATACGCCGGCGGATCGATCGTCGCCTTGACCGACGTCAGCATCGGTCGATCGACGACGTCCACATGATGCGCGCGCGTCCGCGTATGACCGCCGGAGATTTCGTAATCGAACGGCTGCAGCACGTGCGACACCGTCGCCACGAAGGCGCCGCGTTCCGCCTGCCACGTCATCTGCCGCTCCAGCCGATTCCCGGCGGCGTCGTGCCAGTGCAGCCAGGCAGTGTCGACCTGCGTCTGTGCGAACCGCCATTGGGGGGCAGCTGTGATTTCGACGTCCGCGCCGCGCGACACCCTGGCATCCCCCGGGCTGACATCAAAATACAGGTTCGCGGCCCGTTCCAGGTTCTTCCACGGCGTCGCGAAGCGCTGCAGCAACAGCCGATAGCCGCCGAAGAACAGGCATGGGGCCAGGATCGCCGCCAGCACGGCCGCGCCCGCAGCGCCGCGACGTGTCGTGCGGATCACCGGCAACGGGGCCGCCAGATCGACGGATCGCAAGCTCTGCTCCGCCTGGCTGGCAACGAGCGCACGCATCAGCGGCGATCCGCTGTCCGTCGACTGCTC
The DNA here is from genome assembly GCA_016795125.1 of Planctomycetaceae bacterium. Taxonomy (GTDB): domain Bacteria; phylum Planctomycetota; class Planctomycetia; order Planctomycetales; family Planctomycetaceae; genus JAEUIG01. The sequence goes on from JAEUIG010000775.1 coordinate 9,052, forward strand.
AAGCTCGATCGCCGAACTCAGGCGTTCGTGCAGTTCGGGATGCAGGGACTCGACCAGCGCCGCCGCCGCCGCCGGATCGGCCCGCCGCAGCATTGATCGGCCAAGGCCCCATGCGCAACCGCACAGCGCGACCAGGCCGGCCGTTGCCAGCAGAGCGATCCTGATCCCGAGCGGCAGCTCCCACAGCGAATCGGCGACAATCGCGACGGCTACAACAATTCCGACAAACAGCGCCGTCAGTCCGAGAGAGTTTGCCAGCGAGACCAATCGGGCACGGCGATCCAGCCGCAGCAGATGCTGCAGCAGGTCGGACTCCGTGCGGGCTGCGGCGATTTCGGGCATAACACCCGTCATTGTACCGGCCGTCGCGGGGCGAAAACAGACCTGCGAAATCCGCGCGAGCGGTTTCGAAACGCGACTGGTCCACCAGACCGAAGCGCCGGCGACGGCGCACATTCGCTGCTCCAGTCTGGCGACATCTGGCTGTCAGCAATCAGGCGTCAGCATTCAACTCAATGAGCTCGCTCGCCAGCATTCAGTTCAGCCGCCGGAACTCTGCGGTCATGGAGCACATGTCGGACTTAACGGTGCGGCTCGCCCCGGCAGGGGCAAAAGACTGTAGCCGGGGGTGGAGCTT
>JAEUIG010000601.1 GCA_016795125.1 Planctomycetaceae bacterium
GAGAAGCCGCCGGAGACGCACACCGTCGCGCCCGGTCCGTTCCAGGTGCAGGTGGATCTCGACGGCATCTTTGAGTCCGAGCAGATGACCGAGATCATCCTGCGCCCGGACGTGTTCACCAGCCTTACCGTGGAAAAGTCGGTGCCGCAGGGAACGAAGGTCGCTGCCGGCGAAACCGTCCTGTGGCTCGAAACCGAGGACATCGACGAACAGCTCAAGAATACCGAGTTCGATCTGGAGCAGGCCAAGTTGTCACTGGCCCTTGCACAGCTCGAACTCGCCGTGGCGGAAGCCTCCGCGCCGCTCGATCTGCGGGCCGCCGAGCGCACCAAGGCCGAAGCCGACCTGGCGATGGACCATTACCTCAAGGTCGACGCCGACATGGCCGTCCGCTCGGCCCAGGAATCGCTCAAGGCATCCGAGTACAGCCTCGAGTACACCCAGGAAGAACTGTCGCAGCTCGAACAGATGTACAAGGCCGACGACCTGACGGAGCAGACGGAGGAAATCATTCTCAAGCGGGCGCGTCGCGACGTCGAACAGGGACAGTACTTTCTGGAGCTGGCGCGGATTCGGCACGACCGTACGCTCAACGAGACGCTGCCGCGTCAGAAGGAGGAGATGCAGGACGCGACCAACCGCGCCGCCCTCGCCCTGCAGCGGGCCCAGGCCACGATCCCAAGCGACGTGGAAGGCAAGCGGATCGCCCTGCAGAAGCAGAAATTTGCCCACGAACAGCAGTTGCACGAGTTCGAAAAGCTCAAGGCGGACCGCGTGCTGTTCGCCGTCAAGGCGCCGGTCGCCGGCATCGTGTATTACGGCCAGTGCGAGCGCGGTCGCTGGACGACGGCCGACAGCCTGGCGCGACAGTTGCGGCCCGGCGGCAACGTCAGCGCGAACCAGGTCATCATGACAATCGTCGCCCCCGGACCGGGATTCGTCCGCACCGATGTCCCGGAAGCATCGCTGCGATTCATGACGCCCGGCGCCTCAGCGACAATCGTGCCAACGGCGTTTCCACGCATGAAGATTGCCGCCAAAGTCGCTGCGGTCGATCCCATTCCGGTTTCCGAAGGGACTTTCGATGGCAAGGTGGCGATCGTCGGCGAGCTTGGGGGCGCCTCGATCGTGCCCGGCATGCGCTGTGCCATCAAGGTCTCCGCGTATTCGCGAACCGACGCGCTGGCGGTCCCCAGTTCGGCGGTGTTCTCCGAGGACGACGACAAGGACCTGAAGTACGTTTACGTCGTCGTGACCGACGCTGAACCGCGCAAGCAGAGCGTGCAGGTCGGCGAGGCCAGCGGCGAACGGACCGAAATCCTCAGTGGACTCGCCGCCGGCGACCAGATCCTGCTCAAGAAGCCGGAATGAGCCGGGCATTGTGCGACGCGAATCGAGAGTTTAGCGGAGAGCCGGAGGCGACCGCACGATGATCCCATTCCTTGACCGGTACACGACGCCAATCGCGCTGGTCTCCGCTGTCATGGTCGCGTGGAACGGCGCACTCATCGCCGCCGAGCCGGCCGTCGTCGACGACCCGGTGCCGCGACCGCAGCCGGTCGAGGCGCCCTCGGTCGCCGAGTTCGACGACGCCATCAACGGCGGGATCGAATTCCTGCTCGCCGACCAGAACTCCAATGGATCGTGGGGAAACGCCACCCGCACCAAGTCGCTCAACATTTATGCCCCTGTCCCGGGCGCGCACGATGCGTTCCAGACCGCCGTCACAGCGCTCTCAATTCTCGCACTGTACGAAACCGGCGGCGAACGCGATGACGTGCGCGCGGCGCTCGACAAGGCCGAAACGTGGCTGCTCGAACATCTCGGCAGCGTCCGCCGCGCCAACGAAGACGCCCTCTACAACGTCTGGACCCACTGCTACGGGCTGCAGTGCCTGCTCCGCATGGAGCAGCGAACGCCGGCCGAGGCGGCCGAGCGGCGCACAAAGATCGCCGAGCTTATCGAACTGCAGTTCGACCTGTTCACCCGCTACGAGTCGGTCGACGGAGGCTGGGGTTACTACGATCTCCGCTATCAGGCAAAACAGCCGTCAAGCGATTCGATGAGCTTCGTCAATGCGGCCGTGCTGATTGCCTTTCACGAGGCGCGCGACGCCGGGCACGAACCTCCCCAGCGACTGGTCGATCGCGCCGTCGCCGCCACGCTGCGGCAGCGGCTGCCGGATGACAGCTTCCTCTACGGCGAATACCTCAAGTGGAAGCCGCGGATGGACATCAATCGTCCCGGCGGCAGCCTGGGCCGTACGCAGGCGTGCAACCTCGCGCTGCGGCTGTGGGGGGACCAGTCGATCACAGACCAGATGCTGATCGACTGGCTCGACCGGCTCGCCGCCCGCAACGGCTGGCTCGACATTGGACGCAAACGGCCCGTGCCGCATGAGGCGTGGTTCAGCGTGGCCGGTTACTTTTACTACTTCGGCCACTACTACGCATCCCGCTGTATCCAGGAACTGCCGTCGGATACCCGCCCGCCGCACCAGGCGCAAGTCGCGCGCCTGATCCTCGACCGGCAAGAGAAGGACGGCTCGTGGTGGGACTATCCGCTGTACGACTACCACCAGCCGTACGGGACGTCGTTCGCGCTGATGACCCTGGCGCGCTGCCGCTGAATTGCCAATTTTCAAATTCACCGCAGAGATCGCGGAGAACGCAGTGGAGGAAAATGGGCTGTCGCAGTCCGCTTTGCGGCAACCAACTGTGACATGGCCAGCAGTTCGATGTGATCGGCAAAACGGCCCGCCCCGGGAGGGGCGACGGCATGTAGCCGGGGGTGGAGCTCTACACGCCGAGAGGCGAGCGGAGCGGAACCCCCGGGCACAGTCCACAATTCCGTCCCCGCCCCGACGGTGCGGCCGTCAACTTGGTCTGTTGAGAGGTTACGAACGCGGCCGGAAGCATTGCGCACGTGAAAACACTTTGAAAACTGAGTCGCACATGGATTCGCAAGGCGTTTGCATCGGTCGCTCGGCCTTCGATGACTATCCTTTTCTCTGCGCACTCCGCGTCCTCTGCGGTGAGTCTTCCCTGCGGTGAACTCCTCCAGCTCCCTCGACCCGCTGCCGATTGATCACGCGCTGCCGTCGCTGGTTGAGTCGCTGCGCTCACATGCGGCGGTTGTGCTGCGGGCGCCGCCCGGCGCGGGAAAGACCACCCGCGTTCCGCCGGCCCTGCTCGACATCGCCGGCGCAGGGCGGATCTTCATGCTTGAACCGCGGCGCCTGGCCGCGCGCACGGCCGCGCGCCGGATCGCCGCCGAGCATGGCTGGAGCGTCGGCGCCGAAGTCGGTTACCAGGTGCGGTTCGACAACCGGTCGTCGCGCGCCACGCAGATCGTCGCCATGACCGACGGCATCCTGCTGAGACGGCTGCAGGACGATCCGTTCCTCGAAGGTGTGGCGGTCGTCATCTTCGATGAATTCCACGAGCGGAGGCTGGAATCCGACCTGGCGCTCGGGATGGTCCGCCGCGTGCAGCAGACGGTCCGGCCCGATCTGAAAATCGTCGTCATGTCCGCCACGCTGACGCCCGCGCCGCTCGTCGAGTTCCTCGGCGATTGCACGGTGGTGGAAAGCGAAGGCCGCATGTTTCCGGTCGACATCCGGTACGCCGGCTCTCATGACCGCCGCCCCCTGCCCGTGAGAATGGCGGCCGGCATCGAAGACATGCTCGCGAAGACCAGCGGCGACCTTCTCGCGTTTCTGCCGGGCGTCGGCGAGATCCACCGCACGGCGCGGGAAATTGAGCCGCTGGCGAAACGGCACGACCTGCTCGTCATGCCGCTGTTCGGCGACATGGACCCCGAATCGCAGGATGATGTACTGCGGCCGCAACCGCGCCGCAAGGTCGTGCTGGCGACGAATGTCGCCGAGACCTCGGTGACTATCGAGGGCATCACGGGGGTCGTCGATTGCGGGCTGGCGAAGATCATGCAGTTCGACCCGCATGTCGGACTGGACCGGCTGGAACTGACGCCGATCTCCAAAGCCTCCGCCGAACAGCGGGCCGGACGGGCGGGGCGACTGCAACCGGGCGCGTGCCTGCGGCTGTGGGACGAAGCCTCGCAGCGCAGCCGCCGCGACTACGAACAACCCGACATCCGCCGCGTTGAACTGTCGGGCGCCGTGCTGCAGCTTCGCTGCTGGGGCGAGGCGGACGGTCGCGCATTTCCCTGGTTCGAAGCCCCGAGCGAAGAACAGGTTGCCGGCGCCGAGATGCTGCTGCGACGACTGGGCGCGCTCGACGACAGTGGAGTCACGGAAACCGGTCGCCGCATGGCGCTGCTGCCGATCCAGCCGCGCCTGGCGCGGCTGATGATTGCCGGCATCGAGTTCGGCTGCGCGCCGCGAGCGGCGCTCGCGGCCGCACTGTTGTCCGAGCGCGATCCGTTTCGCATGCCGGACCAGCCGCAGCTCGCGACCGGCGCCGTTCGGCACGCGTCGCATTCCGATATCGCCGACCGGATTGCCGTGCTGGAAGAATTTGAACGCGGCGGACGGGGTGGATCGCACGCCGGACAGTTGCAGGAGGCCGCGGCGCGAGCGGTGTTCCGCGCACGGGACCAGTTGCTGCGAAGCTTGCGCGAGGAAGTGCCCCAGGAGGGCGAGGCTCCCGCCGAGCCGCTGAGTCTCCCGGCAGCCGGTGGTGTTTCGGCTCGGCAGGCGCCTCGCCTTCCCGACTCCCAAACTTCGTCGTCAGTCAGCAGCAGCGATGTCGCATTGCCGCGCGCCTTGCTGGCGGCGTATCCCGACCGACTGGCACGCCGTCGCGATGCGACCGGACCGCGCGGCATCATGGTGGGGGGGCGGGGCGTGAAGCTCGGCCCGCGTTCGGCGGTGACGCGCGACGAACTCTTCCTGTGTATTGATGTCGACGACGCCGGCGCCGAGGCCGTCATCCGGCAGGCATCCGCCGTCGAACGGGACTGGCTGCCGCCGGAGAACCTGCGGACCGTCGTCGAGCTGTTCTTTCATCCCAGCCAGCGACAGGTGATGGCCCGCCGCCGAACCTATTGGGAAGACCTGCAGCTCGACGAGACGCCGACCTCGCTCCCGGACGATGACCGCGCCGCCGAACTGCTGTTCGAGCACGCGCAGCGCGATTTCGCACGCGTCTTTCCCACCAATGACGACGCCATCGGCGGGTTCGTCACCCGGGTCCGCTGCCTGGCGCAGTGGCTGCCGGAACTGGAATTGCCGTTGTTCGATGAAGTGAGCCTGTGCCAGGTGCTGCAGCAGCTTTGCCACGGCCGCGCGTCGTTTGCAGAGCTGCAACGCGCGCCATGGCTCGGTGCGCTGCAGTCTGCGCTGACCTACGAACAACTCCGTGCTGTCGATCGCGAAGCTCCGGAGCGGATCGGCGTCCCCAGCGGAAGCCAGATTCGGCTGACCTACGAGGCCGGCCGGCCGCCGGTGCTGGCGGTGCGCATCCAGGAGGTGTTCGGACTGCGGGAATCGCCGCGCGTCGCTCGTGGCCGAGTGCCGGTTCTGCTGCATCTGCTCGGCCCCAACATGCGCCCCCAGCAGATCACCGACGACCTGGAAAGCTTCTGGGCCAACACCTATCCAAAGGTGCGCGGCGAGCTCCGCCGCCGCTATCCAAAGCACTCCTGGCCCGACGATCCGCTGACGGCCGAACCCATGCGCGGCGCCAAGCGACGCCCAGAGTAGGCGGCACGCTCCGCGTGCCGCTCCCAGAGCGTGTTCGCCCCTCGTTCCCAAGCTCCAGCTTGGGAACGAACTCGCCGCAATGCTCTGCTTGGCACGTCGCAATAGAGTTGTTGATGGCCCAGAGTCGGCATGCGTTCGGGTGCAGTCCGGACACAATGCGGGCGGGTGATCTTGAAGTGGCGAGAATGCGTGTTTTTGCCCCTGAAATAAGGCTCATAACCGGCCTCAAGCAGGTTGTTGACCAGCCTCTTTTTTCCTACAATTCGACCACCTGAAAGCGATGCAAAAAGCCGGCTGGCGTGTCGTTGTAAAGTGCGTTGCAACAGGAACTTGCGAAACGGGATTTTCCCGCTGCCGCGTCGCTCGTCACCGGTCGTTCGCCGTCCCCCGGACATGTGTTGCTCGGTGCAGGCATCGAGCCGCCACGAACGTTGCGCGGCGACCTGCGACCGGCTGCAAACTTGAAGGAGAACTCTGTTGGCTGACGGTGAGATTCCCGACGACGAACGGTCTGAAGAAGGTTCTGCCGAAGGCGCCGCTGCTGCAGACGGCGGTCGGATTGAGCGGCTCGACATCCGCGACGAGATGCAGCAGAGCTATCTCACCTACGCGATGAGCGTCATCATCAGCCGCGCGCTGCCCGATGCGCGCGACGGGCTCAAGCCGTCGCAGCGGCGAATTCTGGTCGCGATGAACGACCTGAATCTCGGACCCAACGGCGGCCGGATGAAGTGCGCCAAGATCTCGGGCGACACGAGCGGCAACTATCACCCGCACGGCGATGCGGCGATTTATCCGACGATGGTGCGTCTGGCGCAGGACTGGGTGATGCGCGAGGTGCTGATCGACCGGCAGGGGAACTTCGGTTCGCTGGCCGGACTGCCTCCCGCCGCCATGCGGTACACCGAGGCGCGGATGTCGTCGGCCGGCGCCGAGATGCTCGTCGACCTCGATCGGAATACCGTCGAGTACGTCCAGACATACGACAACCGGAATCTCGAGCCGGTCGTGCTGCCGTCGCGGTTTCCCAACCTGCTGGTCAACGGGTCGACCGGCATCGCCGTCGGCATGGCGACCAGCATTCCGCCGCACAACCTGGTCGAAGTGGCCAACGCCGTCGAACTGCTGCTCGAGAACCCCGAGGCGACGCTGGATGAGATCATGGAGGTGCTGCCGGGGCCGGACTTCCCCACCGGCGGCACCATCTGCGGCCGCATGGGCATCAAGCGGGCCTATCAGGACGGCCGCTCCACGCTCACGCTCCGCGCAAAGGTCGAATTCGAGACCGAAAAGAACACCGAAGTCATCGTCGTCACGGAAATCCCCTACCAGGATTCGCGCGACCGGATCCGCGAAAAGCTCGAAGAGCTGGTCAAAGACGACAAGATCAAGGGGATCGCCAAGATCGTCGACTACACGGACCGCAAGACGCCCCCCTGGCAGGTCCGGCTGCATATCTACCTGCGGCGCGACGCCGATCGCGACGTGGTCCTCAACCAGCTTTACAAGTTTTCGCCGCTGCAGCAGACCGTCAGCGTGATCCTGCTGGCGCTCGTCGGCAACCGGCCGCAGACGCTCACCATCCGGCAGATGCTGGAAGAGTTCATCCGGCATCGCATCACCGTCATTCGCCGGCGCACCGAGTTCCTGTTGGAGGAAGACCGCCGCCGCAAGCACACCGTCGAGGGCATGCTGATCGCCCAGATCGACATCGATCAGGTGATCCAGACGATCCGCAATTCTCCCAGCCGCGCGGAAGCCAAGGTCCGGCTGCAGCAGATCCAGGTCCCGGCCGAGATGGTGGCGCGGGCCCTCGGAGAGGCGGGGTATCGCAACTTCCAGGAGGAATACGGATCGAGCGCGGCGTATTCGCTGTCCGCCAACCAGTCGGAGGCGATCGTCTCCATGCAGCTCGGCTCGCTCGCCAACCTCGAACGCGAGAACCTGCAGCAGGAACATCATGCCCTGCTGGAAAGAATCGCCGGTTATCGCGAGCTCCTGTCGGACGAGGCCAACATCCGCGCCGTCATCAGGGACGAGATGGCGGAACTGAAGCGGAAGTTCCCGGACAAACGCCGCACCGACATCACCGACGACGAACTCGAAGACGTCGACAAGGACGAGCTGATCACCGAGGAACCGATGGTGGTCACGCTCTCGCAGCGGGGCTACATCAAGCGTCTGCCGCTGAAGACCTACCAGGCGCAGAACCGCGGCGGCAAGGGGATCATGGGGACCAAGTCCGATGAGGAGGACCCCATCGAGCACCTGTTCGTCTCCAGCACGCACGCCTACCTGCTGTTCTTCACGAATCTCGGCAAGGTCTACTGGCAGAAGGTCTACGACCTGCCGCAGCAGGGCCGGACGGCCAAAGGCCGCGCGCTGGTCAACCTGTTGTCGCTGGCAGAAGGCGAAAAGGTCCAGGACTGTATCGACGTCCGCGTGTTCGACGACGACCACTTCCTGCTGATGGCGACGCGCAATGGGACTGTTAAGAAAACTGCCCTGTCGGCTTACAGCCGGCCGATGAAGCGAGGCATCATCGCTATCAAACTTGAGGAAGGGGACGCTCTCATTGATGTCGTCAAAGTGGCGAGTGGCCACGATGCCGTGATCTGCACGGCGAAAGGCATGTCCATTCGATTCTCCGAAAGCGATGCTCGCCCGCTAGGCCGCGATTCCAAGGGGGTCAAGGGAATTACTCTCGCTGCGGACGACGAAGTTGTCGGCATGGTCGTCGCCGATCCGGAAGGTTCGCTGCTGACGATCTGCGAGCACGGCTACGGCAAGCGCACGCCGTTCGGCCTCGGCGTCCTCGAAGGCGAAGACGCTGCGGAAGCGACCGGCGAAAATGAAGAATCGTCCGGCGAGCCGGAGTCCCAGGAAGCCGAACTCGAAGCGGCGACCGAAGCGGGCGAGGGAGAAGCCCCGATCGACGTCGAAGCCGGTCCGGAAACCCGTTCCGGCATGCGCTACCGCCGCCAGCGGCGCGGCGGCAAGGGGCTGCGCGACATCAAGACGACCGAGCGCAACGGCAAAGTGGTCGGCATCCTCGCACTGCACGACGGCGACGACGTGCTGATGGTCGCCACCAGCGGCAAGATTCAGCGCATCCGCGCGGCGGACATCCGCCCGATCGGCCGCAACACGCAGGGCGTGCGGATCATGTCGCTGGAAGAGGGGGAAGTGCTCACCTCGCTGGCGCGGATTCCGGCGGAGGTGGTTTAAAGCCGTCAGCGAAGCGGATTATGGCTCTGGGCGGACGGGATCTTCAGGCGCGGATTCCGGCGGAGCAGATTTGCGACCATAGTTGTAGGATCGCCCGGTGCCGCTGGGCAGTTCTGCGTCGTTCTTCACGATTTCGAGCGGGGTCTGTGCCACGATGTACGCGCCGTTTGCAGCCACCACGACGTAGTGACCTGGCTGCGGGTACGTGGTGAACAGAGCTTCGACGACATGCATGCCGTCGTCGGACTTTTGAACACGGACAGCTCTCTCGTCAAAGATCAAGTCGCCAGTTGCATCACGTCTGACAATCCTGAGCACCAGAATCGAAACGGCAGGACTGCCGTCGCGGAGCCGAAATCTCAGACGGGCGAAAAAGCCCGATTGGTGAAGAACCTTCGTCACCGGCTGTTCGTTCGCATCCAGAGCGGCAATCTCGACCCCCTCGAACACCGGAGCGGCCAGTGGCACGACCGGCGTGGGGGGCTGCGACCCCTGCTTGCCGCATCCAAGCACTGCCAACAGACTCAGGGCCACAAGAAACTGACGGACCTCGTCACCCGAAGGCGTCAAGTTGTCCCACTCGGCGATTAGGAGAAGGCGACGCATCGGCGTCTCGAGTTTGCCGCTCGTGATCGTGCTATGCTATCCAAATTCGTTGATTCGCAGGAAGCACGGGAAAGCAAAGAAGTCCAGCAGGAGTTTGCAATGCTGCGGATTGCTGCATTGGTCTGTTACTTCTCGGGGTGTATTCCCGCTCTGATTTCGGCCGCCGAGCGGCCGAACATTCTCTGGATCACGGCGGAAGACCACAGTCCGCATCTCGGGTGCTACGGCGATCCGTATGCCGTCACGCCGAACCTCGATGCGCTCGCCGCGCGCAGCTGCCGGTACACATTCTGCTGGTCGAACTGTCCGGTCTGCGCACCGGCGCGAACCACGCTGATCACTGGCATGTACGCACAGAGCCTCGGGGCCGAGCACATGCGGTCGATGGTTCCGGTGCCCAAGGGGTTCCAGCTGCTGCCGCAGCATTTGCGTGCCGCCGGCTACTACTGCTCGAACAACGTCAAGGAGGACTACAACGTCGCACCCGAAGGCCAGGTGTGGGACGAATCGAGCAACAAGGCTCACTGGCGGAAACGCGCGGACGGACAGCCGTTCTTCGCCGTCTTCAATCACACGATCACCCACGAAAGCCAGATCCGGAATGCCATTGATGAGGCGAACCGGATTCACGATCCGGCAAAGGCTCGCGTGCCGGCCTATCACCCCGACGCTCCAGAAGTCCGCAAGGACTGGGCGCAGTATTATGACCGGCTGACGATGATGGATACGCAGGCCGGCCAGCTGCTGCACGATCTGGCAGCGGACGGGCTCGCAGACGACACGATCGTGTTCTTCTTTTCCGATCACGGCTCCGGCATGCCCCGCAGCAAGCGCTGGCTGTACGACTCCGGGCTGCACGTACCGCTGATCGTGCATATCCCCAAGCGCTGGCGGCATCTCGCGACGGAGGATTATCAAGCGGGCGGAACATCGTCGCGACTGGTCAGCTTCGTCGATTTCGCCCCGACGCTGCTCAACCTGTGCGGCGTCACCGCGCCCGGGGAATACCAGGGCCAGGCTTTTTTGGGACCGCAGGCGGCAGAGCCGCGTTCATATGTCTTCGGCGCGCGCGGCCGCATGGACGAGCGGATCGACATGTCGCGCAGCGTGAGCGACGGCCGGTATGTCTACATCCGGAATTACCTGCCGCACCGTCCGCAGGGGCAGTATCTCGAGTACATGTTCCAGACGCCGACGACCCGCGTCTGGAAGCAGATGTTCGATGACGGCCAGCTCAATGAGGCGCAGTCGCGATTCTGGACGCCGAAGGACTGCGAGGAGCTGTACGACCTGCAAAGCGACCCCGACGAAGTCGCGAATCTCGCCGGTTCCTCGGCGCACTCCGGAAAGCTCGACGAACTCCGCACGGCACTTGTGGAACAGATCGCGACCATCCGGGATGTCGGCTTCCTCCCGGAGGAGCCGCGCGTCCGCTGGTCGGCCGTCGCCGGCGGTTCGGCGTATGACCTCGTGCGACAGGAGGATTTCTACGCGGCGCAGGCGTGGCACTCGGTCGCGGTATTTGCGACCGATCCCTCCAGTCCTGAGCGCAATTATTTCGACGACGCCGCAGCCTACCTGCCGCTGCAGGAGATTGCCCTGTACTGGGCGGCGACTGGCGCGCTGGCGCGCGGCGAGCCGGGCGTGCAGAAGTTCCAAGCCGAACTGCGCAGCGTGCT
>JAEUIG010000615.1 GCA_016795125.1 Planctomycetaceae bacterium
CTCCGCCTTGATTCCGACCCAACGGGAACTGAGCAGCATCACCGCGGGAATGGCCAGCAGCGGCGTGAGCAGGATCAGGAGCTGATCCACCCAGGCGCTGACGATCCAGCGTCGCACGGGCCTGGAAGCGGCCGTGCCCGCCGGCGTGGCGTCGCTGGGTGCCTGGAGAGTCGCGGCCGACACGGTCACACCTCAGGATTCCGCTGGAATCAGCAGATCCCTTTACTTGGTCTCGAGTTCGTAGTTCACGGTCTCCTGCGGCTTCCCGTTCTCGACCACCAGCTTGAACTTGCTGGAACGGGAATTGGCGTACTTGCCCTTGAGCAGGTCCACGCCGGAGTCGTTTTTCTTCGGTTTCGGGATGTGAGTGAAGGCCACGGAGTATTCTCCGGCCGGAATGCCGTCGCAGTTCCCATACGTCGACCAGCAATACTTGCCGTCGGCGTCGGTGCGCGTCGTGGCGACCTGCTGCGGTGCGCCGGACTTGAAGAGCATCAGGTTGACGCCTTCCGCCGCTGCTCCGTCGATGAACACGGTCCCCCGCACCGCGACCACGTCGGAGAGCGTGCCGCCGGCCAATTGTTCGATCCGCTCCTTGGTAGCGTCTTCCTTCGACTTGTCCGCGCACCCGGCCGCGAACATCGAGGCCGTCAGGCAGACGACGCAAATATTACGCGAAATGACCATCTCCTGACTCACCCTCCTGTGTCTTGCTAGTGGCAAGTGAAAAAATCACACCGGCCTGGCGGGCGCCAGGCCGGTGCGTCACTTGCAACGGGTTAAACTTCAATCACTTGACGAGATCGGTGATTAGAACTCACCGACAGGCGTGCCGTCCGCCATGATGTAAACACGGTTCATGGTCAGGCGATCGATGTTCTGGCTGATGAATCGCACGGATCCATCGGCAAGGACAAAGTGCGCGCCGCCGACGTGGAAGCTGTACCAGTTCCACTTGTTGTTGCAGTTGATCGTGCAGTTGCTGTCTGCACGAACCTGCACGCCGGTGACGGAATCCTTGTAGTCGCCCGGACGAATGCCGCGCATGAAGTGGCCGACAGAGTGCTGCCAGTCGTTCCACGCGTCGCCCATCAGGCCGAGGCGTTCATCGTTCAGCGTGCCGAGCCGCTTGCCCATGCTCCACTGGCTCGAGTCCGGACGGGACGATTCGCCGACGATGAGGGTGTTCGACGTGCCGTCGGACACCTGGGCGATCTTCACACCGAACGAGTACGGCCCGCCGGAGCCGGTCTCGATGTCCAGGATGGCGCCCGTGGCGAAGTTGCCCAGCGCGCCCTGGTTGTCGTTCATGTTGCCGCCCGGCGCCATGCCGACGTAGTCGAGAGCACTGCCGACGTGGTAGATGCCGATGCCGCTGAACGAACCTTCGAGCCAGTCATCCAGGTACGGCCCGACCATGTTCGAGCTGCGCGGGGAAGACGGGCAGATGAAGGACTGGATGACCGTCGACCGCATGGCCTGGTAGTTGTGGCCAGTCGGGTACGGAGAGCCGGCCACGATGTTCGCCGGCGGGCCGCCCGTGGAGGAGAAGCCCATCATCGTCCGCATGTCGATCGAGTTGTACAGGTTGGCCTGATCGATGAACGGCAGGATCATTTCGGGCCAGGCATGGATGTTGAAGTTCGCCGTGCCGACCGGCTGATCGTCCACACCTTCGCCGATGTCAAAGCTGCCGGTGTCGCACACCAGATAGATGGCGCCCGGGAACCGGCCGAACGCGCTCTCGTAGTTGTGGAACGCCAGACCGATCTGCTTCAGATTGTTCCGGCACTGCGTGCGCCGGGCCGCTTCGCGCGCCTGCTGCACGGCTGGCAGCAGCAGCGCGATCAGGATCGCGATGATCGCGATCACGACCAGCAGTTCGATCAACGTGAATCCACGTTGACGAGAATTCCCCCTCGACGTTTGCCTCATAAAAGCTCCCTTTCAATAAAAGAAAGAATTGGTGAAACGACTCGCCAATCTCCGAACGGACAATAGCCCGCTAAAGTAATCGCCTCGGCTGTGGCGTGCCGCCTGAGATCACGAGCAGATCACCTGCTCCACCCGTCTCAAACTCCCTACTACGAGCTCGGCGTCTGCTTTCACCGTCGCCTACTGTCGCCGCATTCAACTGGAAACCGAAAAGTCAGAGATTATTGCCGTGAGGCCTTCGAAGGCCGGAGAGCCCTGGGCAACAGCGAACGCGTCCCCTGTCCACGTTCGGCGCAACTGTAGAGTGGCGCGAATGCGCTCCAGACAATTACTTGAGGCAAAGTATCAAACGCTTCGCCCCGAATCAACAAAAATATTAGGGGAATTCCCGGTATGCATCGGCATTGATGCTTGCGTCCCGCGAATTGGGAATTCAAACGCGGTTTGGGACAAGGCAATTCGTCCAAACGCGGCGTGAAAAACGGCGACGACGCGGAACGCCCCGAGAAAGGAGGCAACCGCGGCCATTCGCCCCGAGCGGTATCCTCACCGCCAAGCGCGAGGCGAATGGCCGACGGCCGATCCAGGTGACCGGCCGTGTTGATTGCTGGCGGTGCCTCCTGTCCGCCGAAATCCGCGAGCCCGGTAGCCAGCGGAGACTCTTCCGCTCCCTGTGAGCGGCCGACCGCGGCGAAATCGCCGGATCGAAACTGCACGTGAATCCAACGCTAACCGCTTGTCTACGGCAACGCCTCCCGTGCGAGGCGGTCAAACTCCAGACTGTGTTCTTTCAGGAAGTCATTCCACAACGCCGAATCCCAGATCTCGATGTGATCGTGGACTCCCAGCAGCACCACGTCTTCCTGCAACTGGGCGAACTCCACCAGCCGTTCCGGCAGCCGGATCCGCCCCTGTGCGTCGATTTCCACCCGCTCCGCCTGCGAGTAGTACAGTCGCAGGTAATTGACGACGCCGCTCCGCCCCGTTGAGAGTTCTTCAATCCGCGCTGCACGCCGTTCAAACGCACGCGGAGAGAACACCGACAGAGCGCGGCCGACTTCGGGAGCGATGTACAGCTCCTGCAGTTCAGCCTCTCCCATCGCGTCGCGCAGCCGTTTGGGAATGGCCAGACGCTGCTTGTCGTCCAGCGTTCGCTGATATGTGCCCGTCAGCGCCATTCCCGCACCGCCTCACCGACAGGAGGGGCAGAACCCGGCTAGGACTGGCCCGGCTTCGTTCCCTACCACTCTCCGCCAACTCTCCCCACGCGGCCCCAAAATATCAACACGAGGCCGATCGTCAAGAGGCAGCGCGTCACTTGTGCAGGCACCGCGGGGCGACTCTGTTCGCAGGTGCTGACAGCAGGCCAGATTGGGGAATCCAAACTTTTTTTACAGCGAGCCCACAGCGGCCGGTCCGTCCGTTATCACGTGTTCAGCAACCGCTCGTTTCACAGCAAGCGGCGATACAAATCGGAGTACATTCGCGCTGCGAAATCAACTGTAACCATTGACTGGGAATGCACTTGCAGATTGTCTTTCATCCGCAGTCGGCGTTCTGGAGACGACATGAGCTCTTTGAGAGCCGCTTGCAAATGCACGCGATTTCCGGCCTCGGTGATGAGGCCGGTCTGTCCGGAAATGATGACCTCGCGAATGCCCTCCACGTCGCTCGCAACGACCGGCAACCCCGCCGCCTGAGCTTCCAGGACCACGTTGGGAAGCCCCTCCCACAGCGACGGCAGGACGAGGATCGAAGCCGTCCGCAGCAACCGCGGGACGTCGTTCCGAAACCCCGTGAGGACGACCTGCTCCCGGCAGCCGAGTTCGAGAATGCGCCGCTCCAGTTCGCTGCGCAGCGGACCCTCTCCGACAATCATCAGACGCCAGTCCGGCGCTGCGCGCAGCAGCGGGGCGATGGCTTCGAGCAGCAACAGGTGTCCTTTCTGGGGATGCAGGCGTCCGACCGCGATCAGCCACTTCGTCTCGGGCGGGGCGCCCAACTCCGCGTTCGACAGCGGCGCCGCTGTTTGAAAGCGTTCGACATCGACGCCGTTGGGAATGACGGAGACGGTTTCCGGCCGCAGTCGCGCCTCCCGGATCGAGAAATCGGCGACGGCGCGGCTGACGCAGACATGCTGAGTGACCAGTCCCCTGGTCCAGCGATCGAGCCGGACGTGCCACGCTTTTTCCCGTTCGGCAACGCGAATGCCGGAGACGATGACAGGAACGCCAGCCAGGGTTCCGGCGAGCCGCCCGGCGATGTTGCCGTGAAACAGGAATGTCTGCAGCAGTTGCGGGCGGAACGCTCGCAATTGCCGGGCCAGCGACACGACGCGCCAGGCGTCCGGCCAGCCGCGCCAGTCGAGGCAGGTGCAGGAAATGCCGAGCGCGTCGAGCCGATCGACCAGCGCCCCGCGCCGACTGAGGCAATAGACATGCGGCGTCCACTCGCGACGATCGAGCCGGCCGACGACGTTGACCAGGCATTGCTCGGCTCCGCCGACGTCGAGGTCCGTGATGCAGAACGCGATGCGTCGCGGTTGATCGGGGCGAGAATTCAAGTCGCCGGCCGCGATATCAGCGGCCGGCGCATCAGCTTGAGGCGCGTCCGTCATCCCTCGAGTTTCCAGAACTCATCCGCTCCGTCCGCGTCGGCGATGGGCCGCGATCGACCCCGGGGAGGAGGCGCGGGTGCCTTCGACTTCGCCGGCGCCGTCCCGGTTTTTCCCTGGAGCCCAACGATTTCGTTGTCGTTGGCGGGAGGCGCGACCTTGCGCGGTTTGGCCGGCG
>JAEUIG010000618.1 GCA_016795125.1 Planctomycetaceae bacterium
GTCCGCCTGTCGGCGAACGGTGCTCCACCCGTGGCTACAACCCTGCGCCCCTCCGGGGCGATTCTGGCCTGTGAACGTGCTGCGGTGGGACAGCCGGCTAAACGACAGCATGAATCGTGACGAACAGCATTGGGAGAGGACCGCAGTGAAGGGCTACCCGTCCTCGCCAAACTCGTCCGGCCGGCGGCGAAACAGGTCGGCAATCCGCGCCTCCCAGAACGCCACATCTTCCGCAATCGGCGGCGGCTTCCGACCGGTGCGGCGGCGGCGCGGCTTCCGGCCCTTCGCCTCTGGAGCGGAGTCCGCAGGCGAATCTCCCGCTTGCCGGGGCACTTGCCGGGTCGCCGGCATTTCATCTTCGCCGATCAACTCGCGCGGATCGATGTCGAACACCGACAGCCACTCGGCAATCTCCGCCGGCGACGATTCGGCGGCCGGCTTGATCTCCGGTTCCACACGCGGCGTCTGACGGCAATACACGCGCCGCGCGCACTCGTCGAGAAACGCGTCACTGTCGATCGGAGACGCCTTGCGACGACGCGCCGATTTATGCAGCCGGTGGTCGCTGGAGACCACGACCAGGTTGCGCGGCGCCGAGTGATCGTCGATCAATCGCTCGATCATGTCGTCCGCTTCTTCATCCCGCTCGGCATACACGACGACCATTTCGGCGTGCGTACCGATCCGGCTGGCGCCCGGTGGAGGATCCCGCGCATCAAAGACGAACGTGGTGCGTCGGCGCTGCTCGTCGCTCATCTGCTGCGCAATCAGCCGGAGCAGATTCTGACGCGAGCGCTCCAGGTCGCCTGGGCCGTACCGGCGACGAGCCAGCCCCGCAGCGTGCAGCAGGTTGTAGCCGTCAATCAGGAGGTCACGGGACATCCGTCGCTTCCGTGAACCCGGTTGAGCGGTGGCGGGTCACAACTGCTCCGGCACCCGGGAACGGACGTTTGCATCGCCGTAACGCGGGTCCTCAAAATCGTCGACAAACTTCACGCCGAACCCGCCGGCCATCTCCATCTGCGCCCTTAGCGCCCACGGCGTGCTCGGATGCGTATCAATCACGAACTGGTACGCCGCAGCCGCCCTCTCCCGTTCGGATTCCAGCTCGGCCAGATCGACCTTGGTCGCCTTGATCTGCTGTTCGCTGGGCTCCAGCAGCTCCTGGACGTGCGCGACGTCCCAGTGATTGGAAATCGGGCGCGCCGGCTTCTCGTCCACGACGACGTGACGGTCGATCGCCAGCAGCAGCTGGAACAGCCGCACGCGGTACGCCAGGCACTGCGCATAGGCCAGGTCGAATGCCGCTCGCCAGCGCTGGTCCCGCTCCTGCTCCCGCTGCTCCTTGACGGTCTCCAGCCGGTCGACG
This sequence comes from Planctomycetaceae bacterium, assembly GCA_016795125.1. Lineage (GTDB taxonomy): Bacteria > Planctomycetota > Planctomycetia > Planctomycetales > Planctomycetaceae > JAEUIG01. Next base: position 1,370 of record JAEUIG010000618.1, read on the forward strand.
GCCTCCTTGAGCAGGTGCATCGCGCGGAGCGTGCGTTCAAACTGTCCACGTGCGAATTCGACGAACGCGGCCTTGTCCATCGGATACCCGTGTCGTGCCAGCGACAGGTCGGGATCGTTTTCCGGATTAAGCGTCGCAACCACTTCCCACAGCGTTTTGCGGAAGGGACTCGCGTCACGCTGGCGGACGTACTCGCGGCGGTCCACGAGCAGCGGCTCGTATTCCTTCATCGCAATGTCGTCAAACTTTCGCGGCGTCCGCGCCCCCCAGCCAATCAGCTCCGTTTCGTCGCGGCTCAGCTGGAAGAAGATACCGCCCGACTCCTTCACCAGCCGGATCTGCGAGTACGGCCCGAACCCGCTGGACGTGGCTTCCCACGACCGGTCATGAAACCCGTCGTACTGCAGGCATTCCGCAAACGCCGACTCCGGCCCCCGGCTGATCCGCGGCCAGAAATGCAGCTGCGTCTCCGGGTCGATCCACAACTGCCGTGCATACCTGTATCCGAAGATCGCTTCCCGCGCGAGCAGGTACACCGGCGCCTTGTATTGACGCGACTTCTCGACCACCTCTTCCAGCAGTTCTTCGTCGTCGCCCGATTCGTCGGTCACGACGATGATGACCAGCTTGCGATGAGACCGCTGCGCCGGCACGCCGAAGTCGTCGATCACTCCCGAGATCGCCGCGTACAGTCGCTCGACGCCGCTGTTGTCGTCGTCGATCCGCCCGATCGCGGACTGAATCTCCTTCAGGTCCGAAGTCGGCTTGGAGGTGATCTTACGGACCTCGCTCCCGAAACTGCAGACCATCGTGTCCAGCGGCGCCTGCTTGTCGCGTCCCCGCTGATCGGCCTGCTGGCCGGCGATGTTCAGCTCTTCGTAAATCTTGTTGAAGTTGTCGCTGATCTCGGCGCGGTCGTCGCGGAGCGAGAGCGTGCCGTCAAACAGCCAGACGGCGATCACCGGCTGCTCGCGCATCATGCGGATGATCTCCTGCGTCAGCCGATGCATGGCGACGCCGTAGTTCTCCGCTCGCGCGCCGATCTCTCCCGAAACCTCCCCTTCGCCCAGGTCCATGCCGAGCGACTGCAGCCCCTCAGACTGCAGGTCGCCGATGCTCGAAATCCGCATCCGCGGTCCCGACACGACGTTGCCGACCGCCCGCTGCACCTTCACGCCCGGCACCGACGTGCCCGACGACGCGCCCAGCGACGCACCCGCAATCGCTCCATCCGGGCTGCCGCCGCCCCCGCCGCCCCCGCCGCCCCCGCCGCTTCCACCGCCGGTGGTGACGCTCAACGTGCTCGAGATGGACGTGTCCATCGCGACTGCCTGGGAGAATTCCTCCTGCACGCGCTCCGCATCAAACACCGATTCGACGGCGATCGATTCCGGAGCGACGTCGATCGCCATGGTCCAGGCGGCCGCCACGCACAGAAACGCCACGTGCACCACGACGGACAGCGCCGCCGGAACATACTTGCTCAGAGGAACTCCGCGAAACTGCATGACCGGTCACCGCAGAGAGAGGCCTTCGGACAGGAAGTCTTCGAGTATACCCGCAGAGACAGGCGACGCCACC
>JAEUIG010000620.1 GCA_016795125.1 Planctomycetaceae bacterium
GTTGCCATGATAAACGGCCGACGAGGCTGCGGGCGTCGTCCAGTTCGTCGGCGGCCGGCGGACGCCCGTACAGCGTGAGCCAGAGTTGATTGTACCGCTCGGTGCCGTCGGCCGTCAGCGGATCTCTGGTCAATCGGGCGGACAGTTGTTCCGACGTTTCGGCGGCCAGCGGATTGTTCATCAGGAACAGGGCCTGTGGTGCGGTCGTCGTTTCCGCGCGAATTGGCACGATGGCCTTCGGATCGGGCGCGTCAAAGATCGCCGCTGCCGCGTTCGACTGGCGACGATCCACCGGTTCAAAGATCGTCCGCACCACAACAGTCGCGTTCCCGGGGACAGGGGCCTGCGTGGCGGGCGTCAAACGTCCGCCGACAAAGTGCAGCGAGTCGCGGAGTTCTTCGTATGTCAGGCGACGGCGATTCATGCGGCCGAGCAGGCGATTCTCGGGATCGCCTCGCGCGTCCTCCGGGGCGACCAGACTGCTCTGTCGAAACGTCGCCGAGAGCACGATCTCGCGGATCAACCGCTTGACTGACCATCCGGATTCGACAAATCGGCCCGCCAGGTGATCCAGCAGTTCCGGATGCGTCGGCGGTTCTCCCAGCCGTCCGAAGTTGTCCGGCGTTCGCACCAGCCCCTGACCGATGAGGTGCTGCCAGACGCGGTTGGCCATCACCCTTGCTGTGAGCGGGTGCTGCGGAGCGGCGATCCAGTCCGCCAGTTCGAGGCGGCCGCTCTGAGTGGTGCGTTGTCCGATGGGCGTCTGCTGATCGCCGGCCAGCATGGCCGGAAATCGCCGCGCCACGATCGCCCCCGGGTGCTGGTACTCGCCTCGCAGGTAGACCGGCGCATCGCCGATCTGTTCGCGGCTGCTGCCCGGCACGCCGCCGTCGCGGATCGCGACGGCGGTTGCCGCCGTGTGCTTCGACGCCTGCAGCGCCGCGATCTGTGAGCGAATCCCGGCAACCGTCGTCAACTCGGCCGGGTGCGCCGGCCATCGCGACTCCAGCTGATCGATCAGCAGCATCTGCTGTTCGATTCTGAGGCCGTCGCGTCGCGTGTCCAGGCCCTGCCTGGACGCAGATGTCGACGCTTTTTCGATCTGCTTCTCCAGCTCCGACAACTCGGCCTCTATGTCCGCCAATCGTGCCGCCTGCGGCACAGCCGCCTTCAATTCGGCAATCCGCGTTTCCAGCGCGGCGATTTCCGCCTCGATCTGCTGATTGTCCGCATCGTCTTCAACGCTGAGCAGCGGCACCTGGACGTACTCGTTCGTCAGCCGATCGTCGGCCACGAGCTTGCCGGTGACGATGTGACTGCTGAAGAAGATGCCGGCGAGGCTGTAATAATCGTCGATGGAAACCGGATCGAACTTGTGATCGTGGCAGCGGGCGCATGACAGAGTCAGTCCCAGGATGTGCCGGCCGACGACATCGATCTGGCTGTCCACGATTTCGGCCACCGCCAGGTCGCGGCCGACGATTTCCCACTCGGCCAGCGCCAGCATGCCGGTCGCGGTGAGGCCGTCCAGCGAGGCGCCGCTGGCGTGCGTTTCGTCGGGCGGCACCCCGTCGGCCGGCAGCAGATCGCCGGCAATCTGCATTCGCACAAACTGATCGTACGGCAGGTCGGTGTTGCAGGCGCGGATCACCCACTTCCGATATTCGCCGGACTTGTCGATGCTGTCCGCGTACCGGACGCCGTCGAGCCAGTGCCGCGCCCAGTGCACCCCGAATTCCGGCGACGCCAGCAGGCGGTCGACCACCACTTCAAACGCCTGTTCGCGCCCGTCGGCGACGAATTCCGCGACATCGTCCGGCGTCGGCGGCAAACCGGTCAGCGCGTAGGTCGTGCGTCGCAACAGAGTGTACCTGTCCGCCTCGCGGCCCGGTCGCCCGCCGGTAAGTTCCAGTCGTGCCAGGACAAAGCGATCAATGTCGTTGCGGACCCAGGCCGCATCAGTGACGTCCGGCGGCGGCGCGTCTTGCACCGTCTGGAACGCCCAATGAGCGCGATCTTCGTCCGAAATCGCAAACGCGGTTCGGCGGGGAGTCGGCGCTACGATGCCGCCTTCGCGCGGATCGGGGGCTCCCATGGCAATCCATTTGGCGAATGCGTCGATCTCCTCGTCCGGCAGCCGTCCGGCAGGGGGCATCTGGTCGACCTCCCGCCGCAGCGCCGCCAGCAGCAGGCTGTTCTCCGGGTCGCCCGGCAGGACCGCAGGACCGGCATCGCCGCCGGTCCGCATTCCCGAGCGGGTGTCGAGGTAGAGCGCGCCCTGCAGATTGCCGGCTGCGGAGGCGTCCGCGGAGTGGCATTCGTAGCAGTGAGTCACCAGTAACGGGCGAATGCGAGTCTCAAAGAACGCGATCCCTGGATCATCCGCATAGGCCTTTCCCGTGAACGCACTGATGCAGGCGACAACGGCCGTCAGCATCCGCCAGATCGCCGCGCGGCGGCGTCCGACGTGCCGTCTGAATTCGATCAGAAACGTGATCCGCATCGCCTGCGCCAAGGCCGGACAAGTGGAGGACTCCGACAGGCGATTCTAACGCGGCGTTCGGCGCGGCACACCCTGTCCGTCTGAGTTCCGCCATAAGGCTGTTCACTTCACCCCCTGGCATCCGGATTCGATCGCAGCAGGCTGAAGCCTGAACTCCAACTCTCTACAGTGGCGGTCGAATGTCGTGTCGGCAGGCGATGTGTTCCTCTGTTGGCGACCGGTTCGCCCAAGATGGCCGGTGCCCGCGGTGCTGTGCAGGCCGGCGGGCGATGGCTATGGTGATGCTGGTCCGTTTTTTCTCCGGGGATCATGCAATGCGTCCGCTTTCGCCTCCGTCAACGCTGTTCCAGCGACGCCGGTTTCCCCTTCGCACAACGATCTGGCTGTTGGCTGCTGTGACGATGGCCTCTGCCGGCAGGTCGCAGGACACCGACTCGCTGACCGCCGCGCACGCCCTTGAAACCGCGCTGGTGGACGTCATCGCCGGCGCCGAGGGAGCGGTCGTCGCCGTCACCCGGGATGAGCCGCCGACGGCTCCCGCCACCGATCCGTTCGCCCCGTTCGCACCGCTCGGTCCCATTGAGGCGATTGAGACTGACGGCGGCGACTACATTCCGCTGCAGTTTGGTTCCGGCGTGATTGTCGAGCATCCACAGCAGCCGCAGGAGCGCTTCGTACTGACGACGTGTCATGTCGTGTTTGGTGAAGAACCACTCGCCGCGCGCCGCCCGGTGCGGGTGGTCTTCCGATTGCCGGACCTCGGCGCCGTCAGTGTGACGGGCACTCCCTACGCCGCCGATCGCCGCATTGACCTGGCCGTGTGCCGGTTGCACCTGCAGGAAGCGGGAATTCTGCCCGAGCAGGTTCCGGCACTGCCGCTGGGCGATGCCGATTCCGTCCGGAAAGGTCGCCTCGTGATTGCACTGGGGAACCCGTACGCGATGGCGCGCGACGGTTCGAACAGCGCGAGCATCGGCATCGTCAGCAACCTCGCGCGGCGTCCACAGCGACCCCCTTCGGACGGCGTCCCGCGCGACAGCCGATCGATTCATGAATACGGCACCCTGCTGACGGTCGACACGCGGCTGCAACTGGGCGCCAGCGGCGGCGCACTGCTCGATCTGAACGGCCGGCTGATCGGCATCACCACGTCTCTGGCGGCACTGCAGGGGTATGAAAAATCTGCCGGCTACGCGATTCCGCTGGACGGCGGCACGCGTCGAATTGTCGGAGACCTCCTCAACGGCTTCGAGGCCGACTATGGATTCCTCGGCATCTCTCCGGAAACCTTCCGCACGACCGATGCCGACGGCCGTGCCATCGCGACTGTCCGGGTGGTGCATGTGGCCATCGATTCCCCGGCAGCGGACGCGGGCCTGCACAGCAGCGACCTGATCCGGCAGATCAACGGCCAGCCGGTGCATGATGTCGCCGACCTGATGCGGCTCATCGGGCTGCTCGGGCCGTCTGCGGAGGCAGAACTGCTGGTGCAGCGCGGCGGCGATGCGCAGACCCTGGTGGCCCGGCTGGGAAAATGGCCGGTGTACGACGACCAGGATATTCTCAGCTCGGCGTCGCGGTATCCCGCCTGGCGTGGCCTGTCCGTCGACTACTCAACCGCCCGCCAGCGGTTCCTGTCGAGCGACCGGCTGGAGGAGTATCGACGCGCCGTGGTCGTGACTCAGGTCGAGGACGGAAGTTCGGCCGCTGCCGCCGGACTTAAAACCGGCGATTTCATCACGCATGTCGGCAGCACCGCGGTTCAGACGCCCGCGGAGTTCGCCGCGGCAGTTGCGGATTTGCCAGGTCCGGCCGAACTCAAGCTCTGGAGCGGCGCCAACGTTCGAGTCGTGCCGTAGTACGTTCCACGACGAGCCGCGACCGTGAGGGAGCGCACACAGCGTTGGGTGCCACTGGCTTCGCCAGTGCATGCCACGCGGGATACCGAACCTGAGTTCGCACTGGCAGAGCCAGTGGCACCCGGCGCTCGCTGACGGGGGCGGCTCGTCCCCTGCCCTTTCAGAACTCGCGGCGGACTGCGAACTCCGCGACTTCTTCCAGCAGCTGGCGGCCTTCGGATTCGGGAAGAATCCGCAGTCCCTCGCGCGCGCTGGTCGCATATTCCAGCGCTGACTGCCGCGCGGACGCCAAGGCCCCGCTGCTGATCAGCAGCGACTGCAACTCCGACTCCGCGCTCGCATCGCCGGACGCGACGAGTTCTCGGGCACGGGCGACGGTTCCGTTGGAAACCGACGACAGCAGCCGGATCAGCGGCAGCGTGAGCTTCCGCTGGGCCAGGTCCGATCCGAGCGTCTTGCCGGTCTCGCGCTCGGTGCCGGCCAGATCGAGGACGTCATCGGCGATCTGGAAGGCGATGCCGAGTTTGCGGCCGTAGCGGTCCATTGCGTTCTGAACCTGTTCGCTGGCATCGGCGTATCGGGCGCCGAGACGGCAGGAGACCGCGCACAGTTCGCCGGTCTTCGCTTCGATGATCTTCTGGTACTCCTCTTCCGTCAGATCGAGATTCCCCCCCTGCCGGACCTGCGTCAGCTCCCCTTCGCAGACGATGTTCGTCGCGCGGCCGATCATGCGGCAGGCGTCGGTCGTCCCGACGCTGGCCGCCAGGTGAAACGCGTGCGTGAACAGGTAGTCGCCGAACAGCACGCTCGTGGAGTTGTTCCAGCGGGCGTTGACGGTGGCAACGTGGCGCCGCAGGTCGGCGTCGTCGAGCACGTCGTCGTGCACCAGCGTCGCGGTGTGGATCATTTCCACCACGGCGGCCAGGGTGATGTGCTCGTCGCGAATCCCCCCGGTCGCTTCGGCCGCGAGCAGCAGCAGCATCGGCCGCAGGCGTTTGCCGCGAAACCGCCGCGTGTGCGACAGAATGTCCGCCAGATACGGGTTCGCCGACGCCAGCTCGCGGTCGTAAGCCCGCTCGGCGGCGACGAGCGCCGGACCAATCAGGGATTCGACCCGCGTCAGGATCGATGGCTCTTCAGTCACACGCTGCATGGAACGTCGTACCTCTCCCCTGCACACATCGATGCCTGCCCGACTGAAACCGGGTGATGGTGCAGGTCCTGCTTGTATCCGAACCGCCGTTCGTCGTCATCCTTCACGCTGGAAATGACCGCTCTTCCCGCCGGACTTCTCCAGCAGGCGAATCGACCCGATGGTCATTTCCCGATCGACCGCCTTGCACATGTCGTAGATCGTCAGGCCCGCAACCGACACTGCCGTCATCGCCTCCATTTCGACGCCGGTCCGACCGTGAACACTGACCGCCGCTTCGATCCGCACTGTCTGTGCGTCCTGCCGTTCGATCTGCACCTCAACGCTTTCGAGACCGAGCGAGTGGCACAGAGGAATCAGCTCCGGCGTCCGCTTGGTCGCCATGATGGCGGCAAGCCGGGCGACCTCAAACACGTCTCCCTTGGCCACCTTCCGGTCCAGGATCAGGCTCAAGGTCTCGGGCCGCATCGTGACGAGGGCTTCGGCGCGCGCCAGCCGCCAGGTGACGGGCTTGGTGCTCACGTCCACCATCCGGCTGGCCCCGGTCGCGTCAAAATGGGTCAATTCGGCCATGCCGACAGTTCTCCGTCCCTCGTGGCTGTAATACCATCCCGCATTCGAGGCCGGTCGGCAACCGTTGGACCGCCGTTTTTCAGACATGGAAACCGCTCTCGATGAGTGGTCGTTGCAGTGGTTGGTCGTTGGGTGAGACCGTCCATCAGCCCTCACGACGACGACGCGACCAGACATCCAAGCCCCAGACCCCAATCCCCCATGCGCATTGTTACCTTCGGCGAAGTCATGCTGCGGCTGGCACCCTCCGGCAACTACCGGCTGCGGCAGGTGCTCCCCGGCGCGCTGGACGCCACCTTCGGCGGCGGCGAATTGAACGTCGCGGTTTCGGTCGCGCTCCAGGGAGGCCGCTCCGCATTCCTCACGAGTGTGCCGGACAACGTCGTGACCGACGCGCTCGCACAGGAGCTGGGCAAACTCGGCGTGGACGCGGACCTGGTGCAGCGGCAACAGCAGGGGCGGTTCGGGATTTACTTTGTAGAAACCGGCGCGAACCAGCGCGGCGGGACCGTGACGTACGATCGTGAAGGGGCCTCCATCACGAACTGCGGCCCGGAGGCGTACGACTGGGACCGGGTGTTTCAGGATGCCGGCTGGTTCCACATCACCGGCATCACCCCTGCCCTGTGCGAGAAAACAGCCCAGGCCGCGCTGGAATCGGTGCGGCAGGCGAAGCAGCGCGGCGTCACCGTCTCGTGCGATCTGAACTTTCGCAAGAAGCTGTGGCGCTGGAAAAGCGGCGTGAAGCCGGTCGACCTGGCCCGCGAAACGATGCGGTCGATGATGCCGTACATCGATGTCGTCATCGCGAATGAGGAAGACGCCGACCTGTCGCTGGGAATCGCCGCGAAGGAGACCGACGTGGCCGGCGGCCACCTGCATATCGAAGGTTTCGGCGACGTCGCCCGGACCATCGTGCAGCAGTTCCCGAATGTCTCCCGGGTCGCCATTACGCTGCGCGAGAGCATCTCCGCCAGCCACAATAATTGGGGCGCCTTATTGTACGACGCCAGGCTCGACCGGCACTGGCTCGCTCCCCTTGGCGCGGACGGCCGCTACGAACCGTACGAGATCCGCAACATCGTCGATCGAGTCGGCGCGGGCGATTCCTTCTCGGGCGGATTGATCTACGCCCTCACCACGCCCGAACTGTCCGAACCGGAAGTCGCCCTGCGTTATGCCGTTGCCGCCAGCTGCCTGAAGCACACGATCATCGGCGACTTCAATTATGCCTCGCGGGCCGAAATCGAGGGCCTCATGTCGGGCGGCGGCAGCGGACGCGTGCAGCGCTGAGGACGCCCGGCCGATCGCTGACGGGCCATGGCCAGTGAGGGAGAGCTTCCCATGGGCCGCAACGAAACTTTGGCTGGGAAGCCTGTTCTCCGGGAGCGCGGCGGGATTTGCCGTTGTGGCTGATAATCCGCCACGAACGGCGCACCCTCGTATTGACGCATTTTCGTGCGTGTGCATAATCCCGCCCTTCCGGCAGGGACGCCGCTGCGGAGAGGCCGGTTTCCCGTCACTTCACAGAACAGATCTGACATCGAGCGCACGCGCGCGGCCGTGTGACGCTCCTTGGGACCAGCAAAGGAGTGCGTACCCTCGTGAAAAAGATCATCATTTGTCTCGCCTCCGTGGCGCTCGGCGTCGGATTGCTGCTGGGCGAGCGCGCCAGCGTCGGCCAGGAACAGGCCCGGCCCGCCGCAGCCGCCGCAACGGCGCACCAGGTCGGGCTGATCGACATGGCCCACGTCTTCAAGGAATACGCCAAGTTCAAGGCGCTCAGCGAGTCGCTGAAGGCCGATGTGGAAGGGGTCGACGGCGAGGCCAAGGGTCTGGTGCAGGCCCTGCAGCAGATGCAGGCGCGGCTGACCAGCGGCACGCTCGCCCAGGGCAGCCAGGAGTACGCCGACCTGGAATCGCAGATTCTCACCAAAGCGACCGAGCTGGAGTCGTTCCGCAAGGTGAAGCAGCGCGAATTCCTCCGCAAGGAAGCCGACATCTACAAGACGGTGTACCTGGAAGTGCAGGACGCCGTGTCGATGTACGCGAAGCACTACAACTACACGCTCATCATGCGGTTTAACCGCGACAAGGTGGAGAGCGCGGAAGATCCGCAGGCGATCATCCAGAGCATGAACCGCCCGGTGGTGTACCACCGGACACAGGACGATCTCACCGATCCGATCCTGAAGTACCTGAACGACCAGTACACCCGCACGGCGGCCCGCCCGGCAGCACCGGCGGCCGGCACGCGGACGAACTAGAGCCTTAGCGATCCACGGGTCAGGCCACACGGATGGGCGCGTTGCGTCCATCCGTGTGTTTGTGTGTACGGAGGCAGGGGCCGGAAGTCAGCGGCCAGGCATCGGTCAGTGCGGCCGGCGCCATACGACATCTGCCAGGGAGGGCGGATCATGAACCACGGGCGACAGCGGACGCTGGGGCGGCCGGCACGCGTGCATGGGCGTGGACTGTTTCACGGCAACGACGTCACGCTGACGTTATTGCCCGCTCCCGAATATCACGGCATTGTCTTTCAGCGCGTCGACCTGGCGTCCCGCGTTCTGATTCCTGCGCGGGTGGAGTACGTCGTCGCCGCACCTCGCCGCACCGTGCTCTCGCGCCTCGGAGCCGAAGTGGAGACGGTGGAGCATGTCCTGGCGGCCCTCGCCGGCATGCAGGTCGACAACTGCATTGTGCAGGTAACTGCCTCCGAATGCCCGAACGGCGACGGCTCCGCTCAAGCGTTCGTGGAAGCGATCGATTCCGCCGGCATCGTCCCGCAGTCGGCTCTCGTGACGCGGCTCGATGTCGCCGAGTCGTGCTCCGTCTGCGACGAATCGACCGGCGCCTGCTGGACGGCGCGTCCGACGGCCGACGACACGCTGCACATCGACTACGAACTCCTCTCTCCGTTTCCCGGTTGTGACCGGCAGGCGCTGAGCCTCGCAATTACACCCAGCACGTTCGCCAACGAACTGGCGAAGGCACGCACGTTCGTACGTGAATCGGAGGTCCAGTCGCTGCGCGCGGTCGGCCTCGGCCGCCGCACCACGCCGAGCGACCTCATCGTCTTCGACACGAACGGCATGCCGATTCAGAACGCCCTGCGGTATTCGGACGAGTGTGTACGGCACAAGATTCTGGACTGCATTGGCGATTTCGCTCTCGGCGGCGCCCGGCTGTCGGGCAACTTCTCCGGACAGAAGACCGGGCATCGTCACAATCACGAACTCATTCGACAGATCAGGGATTCACAACTCGGACAACGACGCCGCACGGCATGACGCCATTGCACGCGTTGAACTCCATGAGCCACGGGGTTTATCCCCGTGGACAACACCATCCGACATCGACCGCACTTGCGACAACCCACGGAGCCAGGGATGGCCACTGAAATCTCTCCACTTTCGAGCGTCGACAGCCGTGCCGTCATTGGCAACGACGTGCAGATCGGACCGTTCTGCGTCGTCGGACCGGACGTTGTGATCGGGGACCGGACCCGTCTCGACAGCCACGTGGCACTCATCGGCCGCACGACGATCGGCAGCGACAACCGCTTCTGGCCGAACTGCGTGATCGGCGGCGAACCGCAGGACAAGTCGTACGATGAAGGGGATACCTCCGTCGACATCGGCTCGAATAACCAGTTCCGCGAGGGAGTCACCGTCAACCGCGGCGCCGACAAGGAAGACGGCGTGACCCGTATCGGAGACTGGAACCTGTTGATGTCCAATGCGCACGTCGCGCACAACTGCCACGTGTTCAATCACACGATCCTTGTGAACGGCGTGCTGCTGGGCGGCCATGTGCACGTCCAGGACCGGGCGATCGTCTCCGGCAACTCGGTGGTCCACCACTTCTCGACGATCGGCACGCTGGCGTTCGTCAGTGGGGGCTGCCGCGTTCCCAACGACGTTCCCCCCTACATGATGTGGGCCGGCAGCGACGATCCGGGCGTGGTGACGATCAATCTCGTGGGCCTGCAGCGGTCCGGGATGTCGTCCGAAGGCATTGCCCGCGTCAAGCTGGCCTACCGGATGCTGTACCGGGAACACAAGTCGGTCGATGTCGTCCGCGAACACTTTCTCTCGGAGTGCGGACCGGAACTCCCGCCCGAGATGCAGACGCTTATCGGCTTTCTCGAAACCCAGCGCGCCGGCCGCATGGGCCGCGGCCGGGAAGCAGTCCGTAAACCGGCGGCGGTTGAACCCGTCCGCCGCGCCGCATGAGACGGCGGTCTCGGTCATCCGATGTCGGTTACAAGCGCATCGAAGATGCGTCTGAAACGGGGGAGTTGCATGGATCAGCTCAGACTGGCAGTCATCGGCGTGGGCGCCCTCGGTCGGCATCACGCCCGCATTCTCTCGACGATGGACGGCGTCAAACTGATCGCCGTCGCCGATCCCCGCCCGGAGCAGGCGCGAGCGGTCGCAGAAAGCTGCGGCTGCGACTGGACGACGGACTTCCGCACGCTGTTCGGCCGCATCGACGCCGCCAGCGTCGTTGTGCCGACTTCGCTGCATCGCCCCGTTGCGGCCGAACTCCTGCAGCGATCCATTCCCGTGCTGGTCGAAAAGCCGCTGGCGCCGTCGATTGAAGACGGACAGCTGCTGGTCCGCCTGGCGGCCGAGCACAAGGTCGCGCTGCAGGTTGGCCATATCGAGCGGTTCAATCCGGCGTTCCAGCAGGTGGCTGCGGCGTGCGGTTCGCCGCGGTATCTCCGTGCGGAGCGGTTCAGCCCGTATGCGTTCCGTTCGATGGACATCGGCGCGGTCCTCGACCTGATGATCCACGACATCGATCTCACGCTGTCGCTCGTCCGTTCCAATCTGGTCGACGTGCAGGCGTTTGGGCTGTGCCTCGTCGGCGGCCACGAAGACGCCGTGCAGGCCCGGCTCACCTTCGCGAACGGCTGCATCGCCGATCTGACAGCGAACCGCGTCTGTCCGACGTTCTCGCGTTTCATCCAGGTGTGGTCCTCGGCCGGCTGCTTCTCCGCCGACCTGCATCAGCGCAAGGTGACCGAGTTCCGCCCGGGCGCGGCACTCCTGGCCGGTGAATTGCCGTACGAGCTGGCTCAGCAGCCCGGCGCGAACATCGACGCCCTCAAGCAGCAGATGTTCGAACGCTTCTTTTCGCGGACGCAGACCGACGCCTCCCAGGAAGACGCGTTGACCGCCGAGCTGTCGAGTTTCGTCACTGCCGTGCGTCGCCACACAACGCCTGTTGTGGATGGCGTTCAGGGTCTGGCCGCCCTGCAGGCTGCCATGCGGATCCTCGATTCCGTTCGCTCCCACCAGTGGGATAACAGCGCCGCCGGCCGAATCGGCCCGCACGCCCTGCAGCCCGAAGCTCCGGCCCTGCGCGCTGCAGCGTAACACTCTGGCGATCGCTCATCGTCGTCCGGGCCGACCGATCGGGTTCGAAGCCGGTCCTCCTGCACGGGAAACGTGCACCCGGGCATCCTGCCGGGAAGTGGCGCGACTTCGTCAGTGTTGCACCGCTGCTGAGGTTTGCGGCGCCTGCGGCACACGGCTGCTGCGAAGCGGAGCCACCTCGAATTCCGTCAGGCGGGCTCAGGAAGTTCGCGGCACGCTGGCACG
>JAEUIG010000624.1 GCA_016795125.1 Planctomycetaceae bacterium
CGCGGGCGCAGCAGGTTCGGCCGGAGGCTGCGCGCGGAGAGGTGCAGACGTGGCGAAAGCCGTCAGCGCGAGCGCCGCGAAGAAAAGAAGATTGCGAATTGCAAATTGCAAATTGCAAATTGCAAATTGGAAGCGGCTAACTGGGTTCCCGATGGGACCGGCGCCGATTACGCATCGCGTGCGGGCGTATTGGCCGCGTGAGCGATCTGTGCCATTTTGCAATTTGCAATGATCAGTTTGCATTTTGCAATTTCCTTCGTCTGGTCCCAACGACTCTGGATTGCGCTGTGTTTGCGCAGCGCGCCGACGGCCGTCCACAAGCGTCACAGGATGGCGGGGCCTTTGACGTCGATGCCCTTGAGCATCATCTTGAGTTCTTCGACGTTGGGCGACACTTCGTACGCCGTTTCGCGGCTGATGAACTCCCGCTTCAGGAAGCCGTAGAGCGAGTCGTTGAACTGCTGCATGCCTTCTTCCTTGCCGATGCGCATGGCGGCGGCGAGTTTCTCGTCCTGCCCTTCAAGCACCAGTTTGCGGACGGTGGGATTGAACCGCATGATTTCGAGAATCGGCACGCGCTTGGGCGTATCGACGATGGTGGGAAGCAGCTTCTGGGCCAGGATGCCGCGCATGTTGAAGGCCAGCGAGCTGCGGATGGCCCCGTGCATGTCCTGGGGGAACAGGTTGAGGATACGGCCGATGGTCGACGGCGCGCTGGAGGCGTGAATGGTACCGAAGACAAGGTGGCCCGTTTCGGCCGCGTGAATGGCGGTCTCGAAGGTGTCGCGGTCTCGCATTTCGCCGACGAGCATGATGTCCGGGTCTTCGCGGACGGCGTGCTTCATCGCCACATGGAAGTCGCGGACGTCCATGCCGAGTTCGCGCTGGTTGATGAGGGCCTTGTCCGGCTTGAATTCGAACTCGATCGGATCTTCGATCGTCAGGATGTGCACGCGCTCGCGGTGGTTCACCCAGTCGAGCATCGACGCGATCGTCGTGCTCTTGCCGGACCCGGTCACGCCGGCCAGCAGCACCATCCCCTGGTCGTACTTGCACATGTCCTCGATGGACTGCGGCAGGTACAGGCCTTCAAAGTTCGGAATGTTCTGCTCGATTTTTCGGGCGACCATGCCCGGCTGGTTGAGCTGCTTGAACAGGTTGACGCGGAACCGCCACTTGTGGCCGTCTGTGTCGGGGACGACGTGCGCCAAGTCGGTGCCGCCGTTTTCCTCGAAGATCATTTTGTTCCGCTCGTCCATGATCTCATAGAACATGCGGTACATCGTCTCTTCGTCGATGGGCGGCTCCGACACCTCGCGCAGTGTGCCGCGAATGCGAAGGATGGCCGGCTTGCCGACCTGCAGGTGGAGGTCGGAGGCGTTGAGCTTGATCTGCGCGCGGAACAGCCGGTTGATTTCCGGGTCAGCAGCCTTCTTGGAAGTGATGGGAGGCGCTTTGGGAGTGCTCGGAATGGGAGCGGACTTGCCGTGAGAGGCCGGTGACGACATGAAGAACTCTCCGATAGACGAATCGGCGACAGCCGGACGATGGAGTCAGGGTTACGATGCAGCGGTCATCATATCAGCGGGATGGCAGCGGAGAAAATGAGCGCCGTTCGGTGGCGGTTTCGCGCAGCCGGAGGAGGTTGATCGTTAATGGTTTATGGTGGATCGACGCAGGATGAGGGCCGCAATCCAAAGCACAAATCCGACGTCTCAGCGTTTGCGTCGCTTGCCGCCCCCTTTTTTGCCTTTGGCCTGTCCCTTGGGGCGATGGCCGGGCCGGCTGCGATCGACTGGTCCACCTCGCGGCCGATTGCCGCCGGAATGCGGGCTGCCGCCATTTTTTTCCGGCGGTCGTGACGCTCCGCCCTTGCGCTTTTCGTGCCGGACCAGCCGCAGGTCGAGCTGGCGGCGGTCGACATCGACCCGTACCACCCGCACGCGGACCTTGTCTCCCAGGCGGAAGACTTCCCCGCTGCGGCGGCCCGTCAGCGTGTGAGCGGCCTTGTCGTAGTCGAAGTAGTCGCCGTTCGACAGGGTGGTGACGTGGACCAGCCCTTCCGCCGGAATCTCGACGCCGCGACAGAAGAACCCGTAGCGATCGACGCCGGTGATGACGGCGTCCATCTCGGTATCGATCCGCGATTCGAGGTAGGCCAGCAGCTTGAGGTTGGTCAGCTCGCGTTCAGCGTCGGCAGCGCGGCGTTCCAGCGAGGAGCACTGTTGGGCAAGCCGCAGCAGTTCTTCGCCCGAGGGGCCGCGAGAGGTCGGGTTGCCGGTGACGATCGCGTCGATCAGGCGGTGCACCGTCAGGTCGGGGTACCGGCGGATGGGACTGGTGAAATGGCAGTAGTTCTGCACCGCCAGCGCGTAATGTCCGACGTCGTTCGGAGAATACTCCGCCGCCTTGAAGCTGCGGAGCAGCGCGTAGTTGACGGCCCGCTCCTCCGGCCGGCCGGCGACGCGTTCCAGCAGGCGCTGCAGTTCATGGCGGCTTTGCGGGTTCTTGAGTTTGAAGCCGAGCGAGTCGGCGAACTCGGCGAAGGCCCGCATCTTGGCTTCGCTCGGATCGCCGTGGGTGCGGCGGAGGAATTCCAGGCCCTTGTCGGCGAGAGACGTGGCCACGGCGACATTCGCCGCCAGCATGAACTCCTCGATGAGCTGGTGGCTTTCATCGTGCACCTGCTCATGCGCGCCGCTGACGCGCCCGTCCGCGTCGAACTCCAGCTTGATTTCCGGCAGTTCGAGATTGATCGACCCCTGTGCGAATCGCCGCTTCCGCAGCAGCATCGCCAGCTCGCGCATCTCGCTGAGCAGCTTGCGAATTTTCGCCGGAGCGGCCGTATTCCGTCCCTGCCCCTCGGCCCTCCGCCCTCCCCCCTCAGCCGTCCCCTGTCCCCCGTCCCCTGTCCCCTCAATCAGCGGCAGCACCTGCTCATATGCGAACCGCCGGTTGACCTTGATGGCCGAGTTCGCGAACCGCGTATGCACCGGCAGGCCGTCGGGCGTGTACTCGATGAACACCGACTTCGTGAAGCGGACCCGTTTTTCCTGCAGGCTGGCGAGCGCGTTGGAGATCACCTCCGGCAGCATCGGGATGACTTTGGTGGGCAGGTAAATGCTTGTGCCGCGGGCCTGGGCTTCGCGGTCGAGCGCCGTCCCCGGCTGGACGAAGTGCGCGACGTCGGCGATATGCACGCCGAGATGCCAGTGCCCGTCGTCGGACCGCTGGAGCGAGATGGCGTCGTCGAAGTCCCGCGCATCGGCCGGGTCGATGGTGACCATCAGGACGCCGGTCAGGTCCTCCCGCCCCTGCAGGTTGTCCTCGCTGAAGTTCTCGGCCTCGATCCGCGCCTCTTCCTGAACGTCCTCCGGGAACTCCTCAGGCAACCCGAACTCGTGGATCACGCTCAGCGTATCGACGCCGGGTTCGCCGCGCGGTCCGAGCACGCGCGTGAGCACTCCCTCTCCGGTCTGGTGCTGCGTGGGGAAGCGGATCATCTCGATGACGACCTTGTCTCCCTCCCGCGCTCCCTTGGCGCCGGGGTCGCCCACCCACACCGGCTCCTGGAAGTTCTTTCCGTCGATGGTGACGTACCCTTGTGCGTCCTCCTCGTGGTACACGCCGACGAACACGTTGGTCGCGCGTTCAACGACTTCCACAACGACGCCGGCCGGCTGTCCCTTCGGGCCGGGCCGGCGCAGCAATCTCACCAGCACGGTGTCCCCATTGTGTGCGTCTCCGAGATCGGGAGGCGCGATGTAGATGTCGCCGGTCACTCCCTCGGGACGCGGCTCCTGCGGAATGAGGAAGCCCACGCCGCTGGACCGCTTGCGCAAGACGCCGCCCACCAGCCCGGCCGGCGATTTCGGCATCACCCGGCCGCTGGGGGACATCCGCAGTTCGCCGCGCTTCTGCAGCGTGTCGAGCGCTGCGGTGAACGCCTCCCAGTGCTTCTTGGAGACGCCGAGCCGCTTGGCCATGTTCCGCGGCTTGATCGCCTGGTACTCGGGCTGCTGGATGAACGCGAGGATGTCCTGCTCAAACCCGGAGGGAGGACTGGGCGGCATGACGGGCGGCTCCTTAATCGAAGAAGTGAGGAGTCCGCACAGTACCGGTGCCGGTGAGCAGTCACAAGCACGCAGGTCAGGCAGTGCCTGAAGACAGCCCCTGGGCGCAGAGCAGTAACAGACTGACGATGACGGAACCAGCCCGGAGGGCTGGCAGCCAATAGCCGGCGGTTGAGGGCAGCGACACCGCCGGATGACGATGCTCTCGTTGATGCTCATCCCGAAGGGATGACAGCCTTTAGTAGTTCGGCTGGCAT
>JAEUIG010000785.1 GCA_016795125.1 Planctomycetaceae bacterium
AGAGAATCTGCACGACGATCTGGCGCTGCGCGGAGATCGGTCCGTCTCCACCGTCCGGTGCGGCCCCCGATGTCTGTTGCCACACCGTGAACACCAGGAATACCAGCAGAGCGCTGGTCCAGAAGCCCGCGGCGACGAACATGGCCAACGCCGGCAACCGGACCTGGTCCCGCGCCGTCGGTGCGGCGGGTCGGGACTGGGGGGATGCGGATTTGCGGCGGGAAGGCATTGGGGAATTTTCGATTTTGGATTTTCGACTTGCGATTTTCGATTGGGTGGTGGTGTCCCGTCGCTGTCGGACCTCCTCGAACAACGATCAGCCCTCAACGATAAACCTCGTCGGAATTCGAGTTTCCCAGACCGCCTGTTCTGCCCTGCTGCTCTGGTCTTGACCGGTTGGCTGTCGTTCTCTGTAATCCCCGCCCCCGAGTCAATCGCCCGCGGCTGCTGTGAAGACCATCGATCGCTATCTCCTGGCGCGATACTTCTACATCTTCGCAGTTTTTTTCACTGCGGCGATGGGACTGTTCATCGTTGCCGACGGCTTCACCAACCTGGACGATTTTCAGCATCGCGCGGGGGACGGCGGGACGCGGGCCCTGCTGGCCTCGATGGGGCAGCATTATCTCTACCAGTCCAGCCGCATCTTTTCGCTCGCCGGTCCGACCCTGGCGGTGATGTCCGCCATGAGCGTGCTGGCTCTCACCCTGCGGTTTGGCGAGATTCACCCGCTGCTGGCCGCCGGCGTTCCATTGTACCGCGTCACACTCCCGCTGATTGGCGGGGTCATCGCCGTCAATGTGCTGCTGACGATCAACGAAGAACTGATTATCCCGCGGATCGCGCCGCACCTGCAGACCAAGCATGGCGACTCAGGTTCCGATGCTCAGGGTTTTGAACCGACTTACGATGTCACGACCTTGATCTGGATTTCCGGCGCCGAACTGTTTGCCGATCAGGGCACGATCCGCGGCGCCAAGTTCCTGGTTCCGAATCCGCTGCTGTCCGAGAAGACGTTCATCTCCGCGGCGGAGGCCGTCTATCAACCGGAGCAGCGGGGGCGTCCGGCCGGCTGGCTGCTGAAGCAGGCCGAACCGCGCTTCGATCAGCTGCGCGTCATGCCGCAGGGGCAGGAGATCGTCTGCTCACAACCGGATCCGAACGACGTGTTCATTCGGAGTTCCATGACGTTCGATCAACTCTACAACCGCAGCACGGGATACCGGTACCTGTCGACCAAGGACCTCATCTGGCGGATTCGCAATCCCAGCGCCAGCACATCGACGCACCGCGCGCACGTGCTGCACCTGCACGAACGGCTGACCCGTCCGCTGTTGACGCTGGTCGGGCTGTTTCTGGTGATCCCGCTGGTGGCGCGGCGGGAGAAGTTGAGCCTGATCACGAACGTCGCGATGTGCATGGCGTCGGTCGCGAGCATCTATGGCGCGTCGCAGGCCCTGTTGCTGATCGGCCAGACGGGCTGGATCGAACCGGCGGCGTGCGCATGGCTGCCGCTGATCGGCGGCGGTTCGCTGGGAGCGTGGCTGTCGCCGCTGGCGCGGACGTAGTGCTGGTGCGTCGCGAGATGGTGTCGGCGGCGCATTCCTGAGTGCTCGCCCTCACCCCCGGCTCCTCTCCCGGGGGGAGAGGGGAGAAGTGCGGGAGCATAGCCTGCAAAAAGCGAACGGCCCGATGTTCGTGGCATCGGGCCGTTGGAACGTTCGGGTTGTGTTCCGGACTTACCGCATGAGCGGCAGCAGTTCCGGAGCGGCGGCCGACTTGTCGAGCGACTGAGCCGGCGGCGGCGGAGCGGTCGGCTCACCGGCCGGGGTCGGCATGGGCTGCGGCTGTCCGAGGTCTTCGGTCGGAGCGACCGTGCGCGACCCGATAACCCGCGTCGGCTGATAGCTGTAGTGCCAGTCCACCGGACGCGGCACCGGCGGAGTCATGTTGGCATACGAGTGCCAGTGCGGGACATGCTGGTAGTAGTAGCCGAGCTGAGTCGTGTCAGTCGGGGTGTAGATCACCGGCAGGCGGGTCTGCGGTCCGGCCGGCTGGCCCGACCACTGGTTCGGATAGAACTTCCAGTACGGCACCCAGGTGCGGTGCATGGGGATGCGCCCGGGGGCAACCCATCCAGCCGTCGGCGCCCGGTGCTTGTGGCGGGACTCCGAGGCACCGTCGCCGCCCTGCGGGCAGTCCGAGATGCGAATGGTGACCGTGCCGTCATCGGGGACGGGAGTCATCGTCGTGCCGGCGGGGGGCGTCGTTTCGACGATCGGCGCCGTGTACGGCGTCGATTCGGTGATGGTGGACGCCGGGAACGAATCCTGGACGCCGGGAGCCGGCGGCGGAACAGGAATCGAACCGGAAGCGGGCACCAGCAGCTCCTGGGCGGACGCTGTCGTCACGCAGGCGCCGCCGAGCACTAGGCCAAGCAGCAGTTTGCGGGTATGGATCAACATGAGAGTTTCCTTCAAGTCGCCGGACTGATCCGGAGGAATGTGCGGGTGCAGAGGGTCGGCACTACGGATGCTCGACGCCGAGTGGCAGCGGACGGGAAATCGGCGTGATGCGGCTGGACGGAATTCCCCAACCGTAGTTGTACTGCTGCCGGACGTTCGGCGCGAGCGGGATGGAGACGGGACCGCCGTAGCCTTCGGCCGCATAGGCCTGTCCGTCGCGGCCGTCGAAGTACCACGGGTTGACCGGATAAACGATCTGGTAGTGTCCGACCAGCGGCTGGCCGGCGCTGGCGCCGGTCGGGCCCTTGGCGAGGCACTTGTCGAGCTTCTTGAATCCGCCGCAGAAGCGTTCGCCCATGTTGTGGAACATGCGGGCGATCTTGTCGCCCATGCTGCCGCCGGCCGGTCCGCACCACACCGGGTTGCCGTTGGCGTCGAGCGTCCAGTCCCCCTGTCCAAAGCCGGCGAAGTAGCGGCACTTGGGGCAGCCGTCGTCGTACACGCCGCCGTGTTCCGGGCAACTGGCGGAGTGATGCAGCCCCGGGACCATGCCGTCGGTGGTGGTGTACTGGCTGGTGACGTAGCTGCCTTCGGGGCAGATCATCATGCCGCCGACCGCTTCGTCGTCGTCGGAACCGACGTCGAAGTCATCGAAGTTGTCTTCGTCCGGCTCCTCGCAGTCGGTGAGCGTAACGGCTGGAATGGCGGTGAGAGCGCCGGCCGGGGCAGGCGTCATCGACTGTCCCCGAACGACGGTCTGCTGTCGGTCGCTCACGCGGGCGACGCCGAAGTCTTCGGCGCGAACCTGCGCCGTGGCGGCCAGGCCCATGAGCATGCCGACGGCCAGGCGGCATGTCGTCCGAACGGATGTACGAGTCATAACAATGTCCCTGGGTCGAAGCGGGTGCGGTCTTGAACTGGGTGGATACGTGTCCGACTCTCTGCCGCCGAGTGTGCGGGAAGTCGCCGGACGAAATCGGGCACGCAAGCGAAATGGTTCAGCGCGGGGCAAAGAAGAAGCGCGTAAACGGGCTGCGGTGAGCGTTGTAGTTCACCTTGACCTCGGTTCCTTCGAGCTTCCAGCATTCCTGCTGCTTCACGCCGGTCGGGGTCACGATCCAGCCCCCCTTCACCTTGTAGTAGAACGGGGGGTACATGGCCCGGTACTTGTGCGGGTACAACATCTCGTGCGGCGAGAGCGCCTGGTTCGTGATGTACGTCGAGCCGGAGTACTCCGGGACGTGCTGCACCGGCGACGGGTACAGCGGCGCGTTGAGCCGCGGGTAGACCGTCGGGTTCGCGCCGGCGACCGGCGCCGCGGGCGCCGTCGCGTACGGCGGCACTGCTGCGGGATACGTGGGCTGCTGGGCCAAGGCGCACTGCTGCAGCATGGTGCCGAGCAGGATGGCCAGCGACTTGAGACCTGTCTGCGCCCTTAACATCTGGGAACCTCCCTGTAAAAGTGCGCGTCACCTCGTGTGACGTTCGCCGCGGTGCCGCTGCGGCTGTGGTGCGGCGAAAACGGCTACTTCGCCGAAGATCGCCCCCCCCGTGTGCGATACCGTGCATCCCCCGATGCGCGGGCGCTGAGAATCCGTCTTCAGATTCGGCAGCTGCGGGTCGCAGCGCCCAGTCATTTCGATCCGGAAATGACGATTTGCCCGTGTTCGACAACCCGTTACGGTTCTGAGGGTTAGGCGTCCTGCGCAGTTGCCGGAATCGGTGTGACCGGAAATTGCGTTAAAGTCGCCGCGGCTTGCAAATTTCGCCCAGCCTCTACAATGTTCGGCCAAGCGGCCGAGGATTCGGGGTTCAGGTTTCAGGGAGGACTTGTGGCGAAGCGATCGGCGAAGCGTCCAAAGCCGCGGCGAGATGCCGGCGCGGGTCAGAACGGCAACGGATCGGCGGTCGATCAGGTCCACATTGTCTCGATCAGCGACGAGACCCGCCGCCGGTATCTCAACTATGCCATGTCCGTCATCATGGCGCGGGCGCTGCCCGACGTCCGTGACGGACTCAAGCCGGTGCAGCGGCGCATCCTCTATGTGATGCACCAGGAGCTGCGGCTCACAGCGGATGCGAAGTTCCGCAAGTGCGCCAAGATCTGCGGCGACACGACGGGCAACTATCACCCGCACGATCAGCGCGCCGTGTACGACGCGCTCGTCCGCATGGCGCAGTCGTTCACGCTCCGCGACCCGCTCGTCGACGGCCAGGGGAACTTCGGCTCGATTTTCGGGCTGCCGGCCGCCGCCGAACGCTACACCGAGGCCCGGCTCACGGCGCTCGCCGACCAGCTCATGCAGGAGCTGCGCTTCGAGACCGTTGACATGCGGGCCAACTATGACGCCACCCGGCAGGAACCGGTGGTGCTTCCGTCGCGGTTCCCGAACCTGCTCGTCAACGGAGCGGCAGGAATTGCCGTCGGCATGGCGACGAATGTCCCGCCGCACAACCTCGGAGAGGTCATCAACGGCTGCCTGATGCTGATCGACGAACCGGAGGCCACCGTCGCGCAGGTAATGAAAGCCGTCAAAGGCCCGGACTTTCCGCTGGGAGGGCGGATTGTTACCGATCGCAAAGAACTGCGGACGGCTTACGAAGATGGCCGTGGGACCATCAAGCTCCGTGGCGAATGGAAGTTCGACAAAGAGAAGCGGCAGCAGGCCGAGGACCGGCTCGTCATTTATTCGATCCCGTACGGCGTCGAGACCGGTCCGCTGATGACCGAACTGGGTGCGATTCGCGACTCGCGGAAGCTGCCGCAACTTCAGGACGTCGTTGACGAGTCCAGCGACGAGAACGGACTGCGGATCGTGCTGCACATTCGCGCAGCGGCAGACGCCGAGCCGGTGCTGGCGTACCTGTACAAGCACACGGCGCTCGAGCAGAACTTCAATTACAACGCGACCTGCCTCGTCCCGGACGAGCACGGCGCGATCGTCCCGAAGCGCTGCAGCCTGACCGAACTGCTGCGGTACTTCCTCGAGTTCCGGTTCGTGACGGTCCGCCGTCGGTTCGAGTTCCAGCTCGCGCAGCTCGAACGCCGGATTCACATTCTCGAAGGCTTCGAGATCATCTTTGACGGGCTGGAGCAGGCCCTCAAGATCATCCGCAAGAGCGACGGCAAGCAGGACGCCGCCGAGAAGCTGCAGAAGGCGTTCCCTCTCGACGAGGTGCAGGCGAATGCCGTTCTCGAGCTGCAGTTGTACCGCATCTCACAGCTCGAAATCGGCCGGATCCGCGAAGAGCTGGAAGAGAAGCGCGCGGAGGCCGAACGCCTCCGGGCGATTCTGAAGTCGGACAAGAAGCTGTGGGGCGTCGTGCGGCATGAGCTGTCTGAGCTGGGCACACAATTCGGAACGCCGCGACGGACGACGATCGGCACGGCCGAAGAAATCACCGAGTTCGATCCGCAGGCCTACATCCTCAAGGAGAACACGAACGTCATCGTCTCGGCCGACGGTTGGATTCGCCGCATCGGTCGCACGTCGGGCGTCGACAAGCTGCGCGTCCGCGATGGTGACTCGGTGCTCGCAGTTGTCCCCGCAAGCACGCTGGATCACGTCGTGTTCTTCTGCAGCGACGGGACGGCCTACACGCTGCCGGTCAGCGACATCCCGGCCTCGACCGGCTACGGCGAGCCGCTGGCGAAGCACGTCAAGTTGCGGGACGGGGCGAACGTCGTCGGCGCAATCACAACCGATGCGCGGTTCACGCCGGCCGACGTCGTGAAGAAGAACTCGCCCCCGTCGCCGTACCTGTTTGTCGCCACCGCCGGCGGTCAGGTGCTGCGGCTGTCGTTCACGACGTTTCGACAGCCGTCAACCAAGGCGGGCCGGCGCTTCTGCCGGGTTGGCAAAGGGGACAACGTCGTGCACGTCGAATTCGTCGACGACAAGGACACGCTGTTCCTGATCTCCCGGAACGCGCGGCTGATTCACTTCAGCACGAAGGATGTCCCGATTCTCTCAGGACCGGGCAAGGGTGTCCGTGGCCTGAAGCTCAGCGAGCCGGGCGACCAGGTGCTCGGAGCGCGCAAGCTGTCGCGGCCGAGCGATGCGCTGAAAGTCATCAACGACCACGACCGCGAACTGGCATTCGGACAGCAGAAATACGCAGTGACCTCACGCGGCGGAAAGGGCGTGAAGACCAGCCAGCGGACGGGGATCAAGTCGATCGTGCCGCCGGAAATCACGCTGGCCGACTGGGACGCGGTCGAATAAGAATGGAACGCGGACGACGCAGATTTAAGCGGATTTCCGCAGATTTGACGGTCGGATGCGTCCCCTGCTTCGTCCGGCCAGATGGGAGGGCGAGGCTCCCGCCGAGCCGCTGTCACCATTGGTATCACTCATGCAAGCGGCTCGGCAGGAGCCTCGCCCTCCCAAGTGTGCATCAATACAGTTCGCGAACTTCGACGAACGAAGGCTCGCAAGAGTTTGCCCGCAGGAAACTGAGACTCACCAATGGCAGTGTTGTTGCAGATCAGAAATGCCCACAAGAGCTACGGAGGACAGGTCTTGCTGGACGGCGCCGAGGCGACCATCACAGATGATGTGAAACTCGGATTCATCGGCCGCAACGGAGCCGGGAAGAGCACGCTGCTCAAGATCCTCCTCGGTGAAGAAGAGCTTGACCGCGGCGAGGTGCTGAGGCACCCCAAGCTGCGCCTGGGCTACCTCCGGCAGCACGATGCGTTTCTCCCTGGCGAGACCGTGCTCGACTTCCTGATGCGCGACAGCGGGCAGCCGGACTGGAAGTGCGGCGAAGTCGCAGCCGAGTTTGAACTCAAGGGCGCGTACCTCGAGGGGCCGGTCGGCAAGCTGTCCGGCGGCTGGCAGACACGCGTCAAGCTTGCGGCCCTGCTGCTGCACGAACCGAACCTGCTGCTGCTGGATGAGCCGACCAACTTCCTCGACCTGCGGACCCAGATTCTGCTGGAGCACTTCCTGAGGCATTACGACGAGGCGTGCCTGGTGGTGTCGCACGACCGCGGGTTCCTCGGCGCGACATGCGACCACACGCTGGAACTGTCGCGCGGCAAGCTGACGATGTTCCCGGGAAAGATCGACGCCCATCTGGCGAATCAGGCCGAGCGGAAGGAACATGACGAGCGCGTCAACGCCGGCGTCCTCATGAAGCGGCGGCACCTGGAAGAGTTCATCGCCAAGAACAAGGCGCGGGCCAGTACGGCGACGCGGGCCAAGTCGAAGGAAAAGCAGCTCGAAAAGCTGGAGACGATCGCGATCGCGGCCGACGAGCCGACGCCCAGCATCCGGTCCCCGCTGGTGGAGCCGCGTCGCGGGGCGGCCCTGCGCTGCAAGGACGTCGCCATCGGGTATCCGGAGCGACAGATTGCCGCCGACATCGGCGTCGAAGTCGAGCACGGCGCGCGGGCGGCGATTGTCGGCGACAACGGACAGGGGAAAACGACGTTCCTGCGGACGATCGTCGAATCGCTGCCAGCGCTGGCCGGCGAAGTCCGCTGGGGTCACGGCTGCGACATCGGCATCTACGCGCAGCACGTCTACACGAGCCTGCCGGCCAAGCAGTCGGTGATGGAGTACCTGGAAGCAGCAGCGCCATTCGGCACGAAAACCCAGGAGATCCTGAACGGCGCCGCTTCACTGCTGTTCCGGGGTGGAGACGTCAAGAAGAAGATCTCGGTGCTGTCGGGGGGCGAACGCGCGCGGCTCTGCCTGGCCGGACTGATGCTCAGCCGCCACAACATCCTCGTCCTCGACGAACCGGGCAACCATCTCGACGTCGAGACCGTCGAGTCGCTGGCCGAAGCAATGCTCACGTACCAGGGAACCGTGATCTTCACGAGTCACGACCGGCATTTTCTGAAACGGGTGGCAACGGAGATCATCGAAGTCCGCGACGGCCGGGT
>JAEUIG010000649.1 GCA_016795125.1 Planctomycetaceae bacterium
ATACGCGAGCTTCTTGTCGTCCACCGCAGTCGTGCTGGAGGCATCGAAGCTGTGCTTGCCCGTATTCATCTGATAGGCGGTTTGACCGGCGACACACCAGACGTTCGTGATGCCCTGCGTCTCGAACTCCTGGCCGCACCAGACGCCGGCCCAGAAACCGTTCGGAGACGAGCGTTCACCCACGCAGAACGTGTTGGACGTACCGTCCGTCACATCGCGGATGCGAACGCGACCGGCTCCGCTCCAGAAAATGCCATCGCTGGTCTTGTCGCCGTTCGAACCCATGTAGTTCGACAAGGCGACCTGGGTGTCGGCAGTGACGGGGATCCCCTGCCCGTCTGCAGAGCGGAACGGGCGATTCGAATTCAGATTGCCGCCGGTGTCTGACGGGCACAGGTAGGCAGGGATCGGCGTCTGCAGCAGCTTGAGACGGACCGGATCCATCATCGCGGCCTGCATCAGGGTCGGTCCGGGAGTCAACGCGTTGTAGAGCGGCGCCTGATCCAGGTACGGGAGGATCATCGTGGCCCAGCCCCACTGGGAGTTGAGCGTCGACGGATCGATGCCGCTGCCCGCGTACGTCGAAGTCAGGTCCCAGTAGCTGGCCTGGGGGAAGATGCCGTGAACGTCGAGGTAGTTGTGAATCGCCAGGCCGATCTGGTGCAGGTTGTTCTTGCACTGGGTACGGCGGGCGGCTTCGCGGGCCTGCTGGACGGCCGGCAGCAGCAGGGCGATCAGGATCGCGATGATCGCGATCACAACGAGCAGTTCAATGAGCGTGAAACCACGCGACCTATGCGCTGTGCGCAACATAGCCACCTCCGCAACCGCATGAACCTGGGATGAGAAACGAGACGAAACCGCCGGCGCGTGTGGCCGCCGACGACAATTCAATGCACTGCGAAATTCGAGAGAAGAACTCGCTAGTATTACGCCAAAAGCCGCGGGCAGCGTCAAGGGCATTCCCTCGATTCTACAGAATTTTTCACGCCGGATTCCGCTCTCCCCACATCGACGCAAGTCCTTCGCTCGCTTGGACGCCGGGTCAATCGCCCGACCGCTCTGAAAACAGGCGATCGAGCCGTCCTGTCGCGTAAGATTCGCGCACCTGGAGACGTTGAAGCTTTCCGCTGCTGGTGCTTGGGATCGTCGCAGGACGCAGCAGGATGATCTCCTGGGGGTTCACACCAAACGTCTGGACAATCTTCGCCCGGATTGCGGCGAACACTGGTTCCGCCGACTCCAGCTTCAGGGCCGACCGTCGCAACTCGGCCGCGACGAATAGCGCCTCCTGCCCGTCGTGGTCGCAGGAGAATGCGACCGCCCGCCCGGGCGCGAGCGACTCGTGCACGCCATCCAGCGCCCCCTCCAGGTCATCGGGGTACAGGTTCCGGCCGCGAACGATCATCAGCTCTTTCCGCCGTCCCGTGATGAACAGCTCGCCATCGCTGAGGAAGCCGAGGTCGCCGGTCCGCAGATATCGGCGGGTCTCGCCGTTGATGTTCCCCTCGCGGAACAACTGTGCGTTAATGTCGTCGCGGCGGTAATAGCCGCGCGTGACCGCCGGTCCCCGCACCAGCACTTCGCCGATCGACTCGTCCGGAAGCGGCGTGCCGTTGGACGGGTCGCCGATCACGACCTCGCAGCCCGCTCCCGTTTGGCCGCAGCCTGACAGCGTGATGTGGTCGGCTTCGTCGAGCGGCGGCGCGAGGCGGTTCTGGAGCTGCGCCTGCCGGCTGACGGTGCGGAGCACCGGCGGGGCGTCGGCCGGTCCGCCGGTGACCAGCAGCGTCGCCTCCCCCAGTCCGTAACAGGGGAACAGTGCGTTGGCACGAAAACCGCTGGGGGCAAAACGGTCGACGAAGCCGCCGAGCGTTTCGGGCTGGATGCGTTCGGCGCCGATGAAGGCGACCCGCCAGCTGGAGAGGTCGAGGCCCGCAAGGTCGGCGTCCTTCACTTTTTCGAGGCAATGGCGGAACCCGAAATTCGGACCGCCGCAAATGGTGGCGCGATGCTCCGAGATCAACTGCAGCCACCGCTGCGGATACAGGCCAAACTCTTCCGGAGGGAGACACCAGGCAGTGACGACATTCAGAATTGAACCGAGATAGCTGCCGACGAGCCCCATGTCATGAAAGTGCGGCAGCCAGGTGACCGTTCGTTCGGCGGCGAACTCAACGTCCATGCGGTCCCGGATCAACTCCAGGTTGGCGAGCAGATTGGCGTGCGAAATCTGGATCGCCTTCGGCTGCGACGTGGAACCGGACGTGTATTGCAGATAGGCAAGGTCGTTCGGCGCCGGATCGGCCGTCAGTCCGGCGGATTCGCCGCGCCAGGCGGATGGATCGAGCACCCGGACGCCCGCGAGGTACGGATGCAGGTCGGCCCGCTTGTTCAGCAGGCCGGCGGATTCATCGTCCGCGATGATGAGCGTCGGCGCGCAGTCCCTCACCACCCGCTCCAGTTGCTCGCTGGGGCGATTGAGGTTGGGGGTCTTGAGGGGCACGGCGATCACCCCTGCGGCGAGACAGCCGAAGAACGCTTCCCAGAATTCCGGCCCGGTGGGGAACATGAGCAGGGCGCGATCGCCGGGGCGGGCCAGGGAGAGAATCGCCCGGGCGGCCGCTCCGCCGCGTGCAGCGAGGTCGGCGAACGTGAGGGAGGCGGCCCCTCGCCAGCGTGTCTCGGGGAAGACGAACAGTGGCCGATCCGGGAATCGTTCCGCGTGGAGGGCGAGGATCGAGCAGATGGACGGCTTCACGGAGGATTCGGGATTCAGGGACAGATGGCTCAATGGTTTGATGGTATTCGGCGCGGCGATTCGGTCGATGGTAACTGGTGTCCGATCGAATGGGTGCATTCGAATGCCAGTTCGACCCCGGGCAACACTTCCTGAATCCTGCCGGGAAACGCCCTTTGACAAGCGGGGGCGGAGCGGACACAATCGGGGGCAGGAAATTCTATAGACTGCGCTCTCTCCATGATTTCCGTTCTGGGATCCGCGAATCCGTTTGCGCGCGGGATGCATCGCCGCGAGGTGATGCGCATCGGCGGTCTCGGCGCGCTGTCGCTGAGCCTGCCGCAACTCCTGCAACTGGAATCGCGCGCCGCCGCAAACGGCACGTTCGACTCCACGTTCGGACGTGCGAAGCGCATCATGCTGCTGTACCTGCAGGGGGCAGCGTCGCAATTTGAGACGTGGGACCCGAAGCCGCTGGCTCCTGAAGAGATTCGCGGACAGTTCGGCGCGATCAGCACGCTCGTACCGGGAACGCAGGTCTGCGAGAAACTGCCGAAGCTCTCGCAGCAGGCCCACCGCCTCGCGCTCGTGCGTTCCATGACGCACGACAACAACAACCATTCGAACCTGTACACACTGTCGGGTTTTCCGGCGCTCGACTTTACCAGCGAGACGAACCCGTTCGACAGCCGGCACCATCCGTTTTTCGGCAGCGTCATCGATTACCTGGCGGATCAGCAGAATCCCCACGAATCGCCGGAGCTGCCGCGGAACATCGGACTGCCGTTCCGGTTCACAACGTACGGGCAGCTCTTCCGCCGCGCCGGGCCGTATGGGGCGTTCCTGGGTTCCGGGTACGATCCGGTCTGGACCGAGTTCGACGGCAAGGCGACGCGCAGCGTGCCGCGCGTGTCGTTCTTCGATCGGCTCAAGGATGTGCACGTCGAGGACCCGTACCTGGGGATCACGCCGGAAAGCCGGATGCGAATCTCGAAGGACGCCCGGCTGCGCGACGAGATGCAGCTTGATCGTCTGGACAGCCGCCGCACGCTGGCGCAGCAGCTCGAAGACCAGGTCCGCACGTTCGATGCCTGCTCGGCGGCAAAGAGCATCGATCGTTTCCGCGACATGGCGTACACGTTGATGACGTCGGAAAAGCTGCGACGGGCGCTGGACGTCGGGGAAGAACCGATGGAGCTGCGCGAGCAATACGGCATGACGCTGTTCGGCCAGGCCACGCTGACCGGTC
>JAEUIG010000248.1 GCA_016795125.1 Planctomycetaceae bacterium
AATCAATCGGCGGCCCCGGCAGCGTTGCCTGTCCCGTCAGACGCACAATCGCCGGAACGTCAGTCGGCGGACGGCGTCGCGGAAACGAACAGTTTCAGCCTACAGCGCGATCAGCCGCAGTCCGAAGAAAGACTGCGGGCCCTGTACGAGGCGGCGCCCGCTGGTGAGGAGCGCGTTGCAGGAGAGGCTCGCGCTGAGGAACTGGCGGGACAGAGCTTTGACGCGTACCAGGTGCCGGTCCCGGTGCCGGAAGCGCTGTGGTTCAAGTTGCAGGAGAACGAAGAACTGCTGAAGGAGGGCGAAGTCGACGGGCGACTGCCGGAACAGGAGCAGCAGCCGCAGACCGCCGCACAGCAGCGGCGATGGTCCTGGTACTTTGCGGCCCCTCCCCTGCAGGGACCGCCGCCGGCCCCGGACCGCATCCGCGCCGTCATCCTGTTCGTGCCGGACAAGTCGGAGTGATCGGGTTTGTCTGACGTTCGACCGCCATGTCAGGGTTCCCCGCCTGTCGCCAGCAGCAGCCCGATCCGGCACGCCTGCAGGTACTGGTCCACGTCGAGCGTTTCCTTGACGGTGTGAATGCCGGCCTGGCCGCAGCCCAGCGTGACGGTCGGCAGGCCGTGGGCCGTCAGCCAGTTGGCATCGAGTCCGCCGTTGATGATCCGCGGCTCGGGTTCGAGGCCGCACGCGCGCAACGCCGACATCGCCGACCGCACGCTCGGCTCGTCGAGCGACAGCCGGAACGACTCGTACTTGTGGTGCACGTCGATGTCGACCGAGCCGGCCGCGCCGCTATTGCTGGTGACCGATTTCGCAGCACGGCGGAACGCCTCGGCGTAGGCAGCGACAATCTTTGCACGGAACTGCGGATCGTGGCTGCGCGCTTCGGCGCGAAGAGTGACCAGGTCGGTCACCACGTTCGTCGCTTCTCCGCCGGCGACAAACCCGATGTTGCTCGTACCCGCGTGTTTCCCCTTGCGGACCAGGCCGTGCCAGCCGTTGTCGGTGAGATCGGCGACGGCTTTGCCTGCGATCGCCACCGCGCTGATGCCGTCCTCGGGATGGGCGCCGGCGTGACTGGCCAGCCCGTGAATGCGGATGTCGAGGCTGTCGCCGCCCGTGGCGCCGATGACCACGGCGGACGGCGATCCGCCATCCCAGTTGAAGCACAGCTTCGGGCCCCCGAGCTTCGCGGCGGCCACGTGTCGCGCCCCGACGAGGCCGATTTCCTCCTGCACCGGCCAGAACAGCGTCAGCGGCGGGTGCGGCAGCTTGTGCTTGAGGATCGTCAGCGCCGCGTTGAGTACGACGCCGGCGCCGGCGCGGTTGTCGCCGCCCAGCGCGGTCGTCTTGTCGCGGGAGACGATGCGCCGTCCCTGGCGCACCGGCTGCGCGCCGACGCACAGCGGAACGGTGTCCATGTGACCCATCAGCAGCCGGCGCGGGGCGCGCGTCGTACCCGGCAGTTTGACGATCAGATTGCCGATCTCGCCGCCGACGTGGCTCTTCTTGTGCGCCTGATCGTATGCGATCGCGGACTGCGGCACGCCCGCAGCGCGCAGCTGACCGACGATGAACTCGGCGATCTTCGATTCCATCCCGCTCTTGCCGGGGATCGCCAGCATTTGCAGGACGAGCTGAACGGCAGCGCGATCATCGACGTGCGGGGAAGTTGCTGTAGGTGTCATGAATCTTCGACGGCATTCAACAGGGATCGACGACGACGCAGATCACAGCGGATGTGCGCAACAACAGCAAGAGCCACGGGGGTCAACCCCGTGGCTCAATGCACATTTCTGAAAGCTGACGGCTGACCGCTCTACTCAAACAGCGCCACTTCCGCGTACAGCCCCGGGCCGAAACCGAGCGCCACGCACGGTCGCGGAGCGTTCGCCCGCCGCATGCGGTCGAGGATGAACAGCACCGTCGGCGACGACATGTTGCCGTACTTCGCGAGAATCTCGTGCGACACCTGCGTCGCCTCCTTCGGCAGCGACAACGCTTCCTCGACGGAGGAGAGGATCTTCGGTCCCCCCGGATGCACCGCCCATGACTGGACCGACTCCACCGTGTGGCCATACTGAGCGAGCCACTG
>JAEUIG010000661.1 GCA_016795125.1 Planctomycetaceae bacterium
GGTGGGACGTGCTTCCCACTGCTTGCCGCGGCAGTAGGCAAACAGCAGGTGGGCATCGGCGGACCGTGTTGTGATCGGCGCGTCGGCGACGGCGAGGAAATCCCGCGCCGCGTCCTCGTGGCGTCCGGCCTGCAGCAGCAGGGAGGCCGCGGAAAACTGCAAGTCTAGCGCCAGTTCGTCGCGGCCTGAGCGCTGCGCGGCGAGGGCCGATTCCCGGTAGCGGGTGATGGCCGCGTCGGCATCGCCGTGCTGCTGAGCAGCGCGGGCCGCCAGGATGAGCGGAGCCAGTTCCGCGCCGTGCTCATCGATGCTGCGGGAGAATTCGAGCACCGCGGTGCTGCGGGCGCGCCACGGGCCTTGAATCTGGGTTTCGATGGCGACCGCCTGTTCCAAAAGAGTGGCGGCGCGTGCCGTATCGCCCTGCTGCAGACTCTGTCGCCGCGCTGCCAGGCGCGCTTCGACCCCCACGCACAGCAGTTCCTCCGAGAGGCTGCCGGTCGACCGTTCGACTTCCGCGAGCTGCAGGAGGGCGGCGTCCGGTTTGCCGCGATCCAGTTCGACGCGCATGCTTTCGGCCGCCGCCTGCTGGCGGATTGCCACGGGATGATCGGTGGAACTGAGCGCGTCGAGCAGTTGCATCGCTCCGTGATGGTCGTCGCGCAACCGGGCGGTCGTCGCTGACAGCAGCCTGGCTGCAGTACGCCGCGATTCGAAAAACGGGTTGCGGGACAGCTCAGTCAGGCGGGTGTCGGCTTCGTGCAGCGCAGCGGTGCGTTCAATGCCGGTCGGAAGCAGACGCGCCAGGTCCAGGCTGGTGACGGCGGTCTGAAACCGCGCTTCGGCCGAGAGCAGCCGCAGGTCGCTGCCGGCGGCCTGCGCGGCGTTGCGATCCAGCCCGGTTATCGACGTTTCGGCCTGCCGCTGCGCCTCGAATGACGCCTGGAGATGCGCGATCGCCTGCTGCCGCAGGGCGTCGTCGTAGGGCGCGAGTTCGGACGTCCATCTCAGCCAGGCGCCGCGCGCGGCTGCGACGTTCGCCGCCTGCAGAACGAGCGGCGCGCGGCGCGATGGCTCAAGCTCGTCGGAAAGGGTTTCGGCGACGACGGCTGCGGCGCGCTGCCAGAGTTCGTCCTGCTCGCGTCCGGACCGCCAGGTGGCGTGCTCGGCAAAACACCGGGACAACTCGATCGTCAAAGTGGCGCGGTTGGACGGCGTCAGCGCTGGATCGGCCAGCCGCTGCAGGCAGTAGCGTTCGGCCAGCGAGAAGAGTCGACGGCTGCGCAGTCCCGTCAGGTAGCGTTCGTCGGGACTGCCGCGAAGCGGGTCTGCCTGGCATTGAACGCCGACGGCTAATGCCAGCGTGACGCAGAGTGCGATCCAGACGCGGGCGGCGCAGCTCGGGCGACGCGATGCACGGGACATGATGAACGATACGTCACTTCGCCCGGCAGCGGCAAGAGGGCGATTGGGACTGTTTACCAGCCGCGACCATCAGCGACCGTCGTCCGCTGTGTGCGCTCCCTGACGGTCGCGGCTAGTAAAAGGATTGCCGTGTACCGGATCAGATTTCGGGGCTGAGAATGCGGCGGGCCCAGAAGTAGGCGACGATGTTGAGGATCGCGGCGGTGGCGAGCATCATCTGGCCGGGAAGCTCAGTGAACAGCCGGGACGTACTTTCGGGATCGAGGCCGAAGTAGTACAGGAACAGGATTGCGGCCGGTGCCATCGCCATGTAGACGGCGGAAGCACGGGCCTGCGCGGTCTCCGAATGAATCTTTCGTTCCAGCCGCTGCAGCTCGCGGACGGAATGAGCAATGCGTTCAACGGTTTCGTTGAGCCGACCGCCGCTCTGGCGGCTGGCTTCCATCGCGGCGGCAAACAGGGCGAAGTTCTCGCTCTTGAGGCGGTCCTTGGTTTCAGCGAGGCAGGTTTCCAGCGTCTTTCCCATCTGGTATTCGCCGTAAATCTGCTGAAACTCCTGGGCGATGGGGGGCGGGCACTGGCGGGCGAGGATTTCCATGGCCTGGGCCAGCGACAGGCCGGCGCGGATTGCGCTCGACAGCGAGACCATCGCATCCGCGAGCTGGTCCTCGATCTGCTCCTGGCGCTGCTGTGCCTTCTGCCGCAGGATGTACCACGGCAGGCAGAACAGCAGCACGCCTGCGAGGAGACCAATGATCGGCAGGCCGAGCACGATCCACATCACGGTCGAAACGGCGGTCGTCACGGCGAGCCAGCAGATGAGGATCGCGCGCAGATTCCGCGGACGGATGCGCATCTTGCGGAGCTTG
>JAEUIG010000697.1 GCA_016795125.1 Planctomycetaceae bacterium
TGCGGGCCGAGCCGACGATCTGGGCCGCGATGTACTGGTGCTCGCTGGAGGAGTACGACGAAGCAGTGCGGGTGGCCTCGCTGCTGCCGAACCCCGAAGATGTCCCGGGCGTGCTGGCCATGCGGCTATTGCAGGCCCACGAGAATGACCAGCATGAACAGGTGCTGCAGTATTGCGATGCCCTCGAGGCCGCACTGGGACCGACTCCGAACGCTGCCCGCTACAGGGCCGAAGCGCTCGACAAGTTGGGCCGCTCCGAGGCAGCCACCGCTGCCATCAGCCAGCTGCTGCGACTGGATTCTGACAGTACGGCGTCGCTCGGCCGCCTCGCGCTGTCGCTGTCGGGCGACCACATCAGCCAGGTGGTCTCCGCGTGGAAGGCCGATGAGCGCTCGGCGAATGCGCGGCAGCTGGCGGAGTCGCTGATCGACTACGGCGATCTGCCGACGGCGCGCGCGCTCGTCCAGTCCATTGAGGGCGAGGCGGATCGGTCGTTCGCCCTGGGGCTGTGTGCGGAGGCGGAAAACGACGACATTGAGGCGGCGAGGCTGTTTCTCAGCGCGATGCAGCAGGCTCCGGATGCTGAAACCGCGACATTGTTTCGGGATCGGTACCTGACAACGATGCTGCAGCTTGGCCGCGTCGTCGAGGCATATCAGGCAGTGCCGGCGGAGCATGCCGACGCGGCGTTCCTCACGCTGCTCAATCAGGACGAGGACACGTTCGAATCGTACCTCCCGATCGACCAGCAACGGTCGCTGCTGGCGGCCCACGCCGCACCAGGCGCCGACGATCCGCATTGGCACATGGCGGCCGGGGACATCGCGCAGCAGGACGGCGACCTGGCAGCCGCCATCAAATCCTATGAGCGTGGCGCGGAGCTCGTCGACAAAGAGTCCGATGAGTCGGGAGCTTCATGGATGCTGGCGTCGAAGCTGCGGTCTGCACGGGTGCGGACGCCCGATGGCTGGCGGATCGCTTTCACCGAGGCCGACGAGCCGCAGTCGGCATTCTCGGAGATCGCAGCGGCGCTGTCGTCTGCCCGAAAGTGGGACGATGTGTCGCAGCTCGTCGAGATATACGCGGCGGCGCATCCTGAAGACGTGATGGGTGAGTACTACCGTGGACTGGCGCTGCTCGAACAGGGACACCCGGCATCGGCGGAGTCCTGTCTGGTGCGGGCGCAATCCCTGCTGGAAACTCCGCAGGACGAATGGGACTACCAGCGGGAGCAGTTTCGGGACCTGCGGATTCGCGCGTTGCTGGCGATGAACAACACCGACGCCGTCTACAAGGATGCCACGCTGGGTTCGTCGGCGTTTTCACGCCTGGAAGCCTACCTGCGGGAGAAGCATCGCGAGGGCGAACTGACGGACCTGGCGCGCCGCCGCCGCGAGGAACAGCCTCACGATCCGGCCGGCTGGCAATGCGGGGCGACGATCGCAGCAACCGCGCGCGACGACGCAGCTCTCGCAGCGCTGCTGGACGCCGCGCCCTGGAGCGAGATCGATGTCGAGGTGCTGCAGGAGCAGGGTTACGCATGGTATCAATGGCAGGCCCTGTGGCAGCAGCGGTTCGGATGCCTGCTGCGGCTGGGCCGGTTCGATGAGGCCGAAGCGTCACTGGAGTTCCTCGAACAGGATGGAGATGAAGACTTGACCTACCAGCGGATTCTGTTGAGCGCCATGCGCGGCGACAATGGTGAGGTCCGCCGGCTGCTGCAGGAGCGGGAACCCAGCCTGTACAATTCGCCGTTCGACGACGACGAGGCGGCTGATGTTCTCTGGAGCGATGCGTTCCGCGACATCCGCGAAGAACAACCGCCGCAGATCGCGGCGTTCATCGGCGGCCGGCAATGGATTCTGCTGCTCAAGTCCCCCCGGGCGCTGACAACCGGCGAGCTGGAAGCCCGTGTGTCTGCGGCGCTGGGACCGGCAGCCGTCGTCTCGCCGCTCGTCAATGCGAACCCGGACGATCCGCCGGCCTGGGTGGTCAACGTCGGCGAACTCCGCATGGCGGTGTGCGTTGCCGACAAGCCGTACACCGGTTCCACGCCGCCGTCGCCTGCAGACTTCGCGGATTCGGCCGACTACGAAACCGTGCGGCAGCACCTGGCGTGGCTCGAAGTCGCGGTGCTGCCGCAGTCGGGTTCGGATGAGTCGCAGGAGAATTCCCGGGTGGCGCTCCTCCTGCAGGCTCTGAGCGAAGACAACTCGCTTGCGCTCCACGATTCCGAGCACTCGCGCCTCTTCGACGCTGGTCCGGAGATGGAGGAGTATTTCGCACGGGGGATGCAGCCGTTGAGCGATGAGGAAGCCGAGCCGGTCTACCTGTCCCGCGAGGGGGATGCGGTCCAGGGGACGATGCTGTCGGAATGGCTGCGGCGTCCACTGCGCGTCTTCGCGCTGGAGCGCCATCGCGGCGCTGATCGCGAGTGGACCGTCACCATTCGTATGGCGTCCGGCGAAGTGGCCGAAACGGTCACGATGGTTGTGGAAAAGGTCGAACCGAACGAGTATGGCGGCTGGTCGTATGTGGGACGGCTGACGAGCGACTCGCAATTGCGTCCGCGACTGCGGACCGGCGAGCGGCTGACCTTCAACGACTGGGTGGTTTCGGACTGGACGATGGCGACTCCGCAAGGCCTGCGTCACGGGCTGGAAGAGGCCGAGGCGCGCTGGGAAGCGCTGCAGCAGGCAACGCCAGCTCCGCCCGACGCCGTCGCCACGCCTGTCGGCGCTGCGGCGCCATAAACTTCCGCGCGCCTACCGCGCTGCGGCAACGGATGACTCAATGCAGATTTTCCCGGCGATTGACCTGCGAGGCGGCAAGTGCGTGCGTCTGCGGCAGGGTGACTATGCACAGGAGACCGTGTTCGGCGACGACCCGGTCGCGATGGCCCGCCGCTGGCGCGACGACGGGGCGGAATGGCTGCATCTCGTCGACCTCGACGGCGCCAAGGCCGGCCAGCCGGTCAACCACGGTGTGATCGCCCGGATCGTCGAGGCGGTGGGAATCCCGTGCCAGGTGGGAGGAGGATTGCGCGATGAAGCGTCGATCCGGCTGCTGCTGGAGGACGTGGGCGTCCAGCGCGTGATTCTCGGAACCGCCGCGCTCAAACAGCCGCAATGGTTCGCGCAGATGACGGGGAAGTATCCCGATCGCCTGTGCCTCGGTCTCGATGCCCGCAACTCGATGGTCGCGACGGAAGGCTGGCTGGATGTTTCGCAGACCTCGGCGCTCGACCTGGCGCGGCAGTTTGCGTCGCTGCCCGTCGGCGCGATCATCTATACGAACATCGCCAACGACGGGATGATGCAGGGGATCGATCCCGGCACGCTGGCCGATTTGGCGGCGCTGGCCGATCTGGGCGCACCCGTCATTGCGTCGGGAGGCGTGACGACTGCGAAAGACCTGCACCGCCTGCGGGCGATCGAGACGGAGCATCCACAACTCAACGGCGCGATCGTCGGGCGGGCGCTGTACGAGGGAACGCTCACGCTGCCGGAGGCGATCGCCGCGGGCGTAGGTCAGGCTCCCGCCTGACGCAATTCGCATGGGTCGCGTAACGACGAGCGAATGGTTCGCGGTCACGAGGGCGGACTCCATCAGGCACAGCCTGACCTACCGGACTCGCGGACGCCGAGGAACCACAGCGGGGCGGTGATTCGTCCCAGCAGGGATGCGGCGAACACGATCTGGAACGGGCCAAGCACCAGACCGGCGATGTTCACGCTGGCCGAATCGAGCAGGAGGTCGTCGAGCCACAGGCCGCCGCACAGTCCGGCGAGGCCGGCCAGCAGGCCGCCGACCTGCCGGAAGAGTCCCAGCTGCAGCGTATTGTCGGTGGCGGGCGCGAGTCGCAGCACGAGGTTCTGCTGACAGACGTTGATGATGCCGAACAGCCCCCACAGCGCATAAGCGCCGAACAGCAGCCACCAGGTCTGGGGCGTGGCGGACATCAGGAACAGCAGCGCCGGACTGACGGTCCACAAGGCCAGCATAAGGGGCCGGCGGTCTCCATAGCGGTCGGACATCCGGCCGGCAAGCACTGCCAACGGAAGCTGCAGTACGAGCATGACGCTCGACAGGACGTAGTAGCGGCTCAGGGGTACATGCAGCACTTCGACCTGGAACTTGAAGATTGCTGCCTGCGACAGTCCCTGCGCCAACGCCAGCCACCAGCTGCCGGCGAGCACGCGGCGCAACGAACGATCCGCCAGGATTCGCGGCAGCAGCGACCACGATTGCAGGCTGGATGACGCCGTACGTCGGGGCACATCGGGCAGCCGCCACAAGGGCACGATGGAACCGAGGGCCAGCACGCCTCCGGCAATAAAAATGGCCGCGAAGGACCAGTCTCTGGCGCCGTCGGGAAGCTGTTTCAGCCAGCGCTCACGCGTCATTGCGGCCGCGACCGGCACGATCAGCGAGACGACGATGGTCGACATCTGGCGCGCTGCAAAGAACCGGCCCCATTGCCGCTCCGGCGCCAGGTCCGACAGCCAGGAGAGATACGCCACGAACGACAGTCCCTGGCAGGCGTACCAGACGGCGACGCTCGTCACGATGATCCAGAACGGATCAACGCCTTCCGGTCGCAGCGCGGGGAATGCCATCGCGGGAATAACAAGGGCCGCCAGCCGCCCGATGATCAGCAGTGCCATCCAGGCGCGTTTGCGTCCGCCGAAGGTATCCACCACAGGGCGCGCGAACACTCCCAGAGACTCGGCCACCTCGGGCGCCACCTGCAGGAGCGCGAACAGGGCGGCCGACGGGCGGAATTCGTTGGCGAAGTAGTACAGGAACCCGCCGGTGCTCAGCACGTTTCCGGTGGAGAACAGCATCTGGCCGATGACGACGCGGCGCGTAACGCGAGCGATCGAAGCACTGGCGGGGGGCGACACGTCCTGGTTGGCCACGCGGCGATCATGCGGCGGCGGCGGGCCGGATTCAAGCGACAGCGTTTCCTGAGCCGGACAGCCGGGTTACATTGGGCGAGGTCATCGAGTCATGAAAAGTTGCTCGAGCTCGCACGGTCCAAATCTCGAAATCCGAACTTCGCAGGGTTGATCGTTTATGGTTGATCGAGAACGGCAGTCAGGTTCTTTCGATCAACCATCAACCATAAACGATCAACCCAATTCGAATTCCGATTTTCGGATTCGTGATCGCAGGCGTCACCCTTTCCATTGAGCAGTTGTCTCTGGCGGCATGGACACGGAACGCAATCTGCTGTTCGGCATCCTGGCGCATCAGGCGGGGCTCGTCGACGGCCCCGCGCTGTCGGAGTCGATCCACGCCTGGTCGGCGGATGGCGGCGGTTCCCTGACGGACGTCCTGTCCCAGCGCAGCCGCATCGAGCAGGCCGGGCAGGCGCAGGTGGCGGCGCTGGTCGACGACGTGGTCCGGGACCATGGCGGCGATACCCCGCGGGCGCTGGCGACGACCATCGATCTGTGGTCCCGGTCCGTGGCGCCTGCGGAGTCGGTCCG
>JAEUIG010000723.1 GCA_016795125.1 Planctomycetaceae bacterium
CAAGTCGGACCTCCCCGCTGCGTGGACGCACGGAACTGGCGGGAACACGATCGCGGTGTCATCGCTGACCGGCGTCGGGATTGAGCAACTGATCTCCGGGATCACCGCGCGACTTGTGCCATCCGTGCCGCCGGTGGGGACGGCGATCCCGGTGACGGAACGTCAGGTCGCGTGCCTGCAATCGGCCCGTGCGGCAGCCGCGATCGGAGACCTCGACCAAGCGCACACGGAACTGCGACGATGCACTCGGGGTGGCAACCCCTGCTAAGGGCGTGTCACCCACCCGCAACAAACACCGGTCCTAACCGACAATCTCATGCTCGTGCAGGTAGCTCGGATCGACAGGATAATTGCGGAACTGGATGCTGTAGTTCTCTTCAAACCACTGCTGGATGTCCGGGACGCAGTCGAGGTCGTAGCCGGGGGCGACGTGCAGCAGCGTGCCGTCCGGCGTGCTGCGGATCTCGCCGTTGTCCACGACGACTTCACCCCGACGCAGGACGTAGCGCGGCAGTTCAAACATCCGCTGCACGTCGGCATGCGGCTGGTAGATAGTGATGTCGGCGTCGGCGCCTGGTCCGAGATGTCCCTTCCGGGTCAGGCCGAGCATGCGGGCCGGCGCGGCGCGCGTAATGATCGCAATCTCATTCAGCGTGTACTCGCGCGTGATGTCGCCGAGCACGCAGCGCTCGCGAACCCCGGCGGGCAGGCCGGCTATCACGTCCTGCCGGCGGCTGCGATCCATCAGGAGGGCGATGATTTCCGGATAGGCCAGGAACGAGCCGCCGTTCGGATGGTCCGTGCTCATCGCCACGCGCCAGGGGTCCTGCATGAGCAGATACCACTCCAGTCCGATCGCCCACTGCAGTGAATGCACCATCGACTTGTCCCGGTACTCCACAGGGACGATGCCGCAGCCCGCTTCCATCTCGGTGTCGGCGTTGAACCACTTGCGCCCGAAAATCTTGTGCAGGTAATAACCCAGCGGTCCGTCGCCCGTCATCGATGTCGTCGGCCCGAACATCACCTGGCCGACGTCGACCGTCAGGTTCGGATGCGAATTGACGTACTCGACGAGATCGGGGACCTGCGAGCGAAACGTCCGCTGGTCGTCGGGGTCGCCGCCATAGCTGTGGAACTGGATGTGCGTCAGGTGCCCGCGGTGCCCCTCCAGCGACTGCATCGTCTGCAGCGTGGTCTGCCAGTTGCCCGGCAGCCCCAGGTTGTTGCAGTGGATATGCACGCTGTGCGGCAGCTTGAGGTCGTCGACGGCCGCGGCGACGTCGCGAATGATCTGCCGCGGCGACACGTCGAAGTGCGCGACGC
The DNA here is from genome assembly GCA_016795125.1 of Planctomycetaceae bacterium. Taxonomy (GTDB): domain Bacteria; phylum Planctomycetota; class Planctomycetia; order Planctomycetales; family Planctomycetaceae; genus JAEUIG01. The sequence goes on from JAEUIG010000723.1 coordinate 1,327, forward strand.
GGTCGTCGATGGATCGCGCATCGCCGCCCGTGGATTTCCAGACTTCGACGCCGCCGGGATTGACGAGCTTGACGGCATATCCGCCCGCCGCGTTGAGCAGCCAGGCGATGTACGCGCGCAGCCGCTCCGGCTCCTGCGCGTGAACCTGCTTCATGATGTAGTGGTTGTTCCCCATCAGGACGTAAAAGCCCTTGTCGATGATGGGGGTGTCGTGCAGTTCCTCGTGGACGTGCCGTGCAGCGAGCGGCGGCACGGCGGCGTCGAACGCGGTGGTGTATCCCAGTCCCGCGTACAGGTAGCCGGTGGCGAAGGTGCTCGGCACGCTGCCGATGGTTCCCGAGCGGGTGAGAGCCGTGCGGCGGATCGGTTCGGCCGTGCGCTTTTCTTCAGGCCGCATTTTGCGGGCCGCGTTCACCTTGGGGCCGGCGATGTGGCAATGCATGTCGATGCCCCCCGGCATGATGACCATGCCGCTCGCATCCAGTGTCCGCGATGCCGTGACGGCCACATCGTCCGGCGGCGCGCGCAGCGTGCCGTTTTCGACCCACAGGTCGCGGACGTCCCCATCGATGCCGTTCCGGGGATCGTAGACGGTGCCGCCGGTGATCCGCAGGAGTGACACGGGGCAGGGGAGAGAGTCAATGGTTTGCGACGCACCTCAGATGCGTCGGTTGCACTCGGCGCGTCAAAGTGAGCACACCCGCCGGGAATCGCCGCGCGTGCCGCGATCGGTCTCGATCATAAAGGTCGTCCTGGAATTCGGCCAGCAGAGCGACGATTGAAGCGCCGTTACCGCGCAGCTAGACTGCCGCGGTCAGGAAAGATTTGTCGACGGGGTAGATTGCGCTGAGAGCCAACCCGCTCAGTGCCGCGATCGCATGAAGCGGCCGGTTGCGCGATCTTGCCGGATGACGATATCACTTATCAGGCGACAGTGCGCCGACTCGAACGAATCGCCGCCGGATCTGCTGCCGCGAAGCCACGAGGGAACCGACACCATGAAGTTTCCACCACGTAATCGTCGCGTTTCATTGTCATCGTTCGGGCGCCGCGGCGTTGCTCGGCTCGCTTGTGCCGGCGGCCTGTTGTCGGTCGCTGCCGCCACGACGAGCTGGGCCTTCCAGGACGCGCCGTCCGTCGGACTGACCGGCATCATGCCGACCGAGATCCCGGCCGGACTCGACGCCAAGGACTTCGAAGCTCTCGGACCGAACTGGGCCGAATGGGGGACCGAAACCTCCGATGCCATCTCCGCTCTGTTTCCGGAAGAGGGCAATCTCGGCGACATCGCCGCACAACGGGCGATCATCGCCAAGCTGCGGATCAAGCTCGGCACCATGGAGAAGGCGCTGGCCGATTCGCAGTACCGCATGATTCACTCGCCGTTGACGGGGTTGCACAGCAAGCTGGCCCGTCGCGTCGAACTTGCCGACGCCATCCTGTCCTCGCTCGACACCGAAGCACGCGTGGCGCAGGCCAATGCCCAGCTCGATGCGTCGATTGCTGCCCTTCGGGACGACCTCAACCCGGTTCCGGGAGGATCCGCCGGGCTGCCGTATGTGCGGGCCGACCAGTTGGCGGCCGCGGCTGCCTC
>JAEUIG010000762.1 GCA_016795125.1 Planctomycetaceae bacterium
GGCGGGCAAGGTCGAGTGGTTTCTGGAGCCGCTGGCGTCCCAGCCGCCAGAGTCCGTGGCCGGCCCCAACTGACGGGACACCCGCCGGACAGTGGCGGCGGGCGCGAGGCGGATCGGCCCAGCGGCGTATCGGCTCAGCGAGAGATCGAAGTCATGTCGGCGAATCTGCTCGCTGTTTCCCTGCTGCGGCGTCGTAGCGCATGGTTCGTCGTGATCGGCCTGGCTTCGATCGCTGTCGCGGGAGTCGTTTATCGGAGCCTCAGCGCGCCGCGTCCCAATATCGTGCTGGTGACGTTCGACACGACGCGCGCCGACCGCCTCGGCGCTTACGGATACTCGCAGGGCCTTACCACGGCGTTCGACGAGTTTGCCAAGCAGGGCGTCGTCTTTGAGGAGGCCTATGCCCCCGCGCCCATCACGCTGCCGTCGCACGCCACGATGCTGACCGGCCTGTACCCGCCCGAACACGGGTTGCGCATCAACGGTTCCGGGAAGCTGGATCGCGAGATTCCCGTTCTGACCGAAATCCTCAAGGAGCAGGGATACGACACCGGGGCTTTTATCGCAGCCGTCGTGCTGGACTCCGTCTACGGGCTCGATCGTGGATTCGACGTCTACGACGACAACGTCGGCTCGTCCGCGCGGCATCACGGCGAACGCCGCAGGGACGGCCAGGAAGTCGTCGATGCGGCGCTGGCCTGGTTGCGACAGCGGACGGAGAAACCGTTTTTCTGCTGGATTCATCTTTACGATGCGCACGCGCCGTACGACCCGCGCCCAGAAACGTATCAGCAGCAGTTCTCCGACAACCCGTATGACGCGGGCGTGGCATGGGAAGTGGCGCAGTTTGCACGCGTCACCGACTACCTCAAAGCAGAACAGCTCGATGCGAACACCGTCGTCGTCGTCGCGGGCGACCACGGCGAGGGACTGGGCGAGCACCAGGAATTTGAGCACGGCATGCTGGTCTACAACACCACGCTTGAAGTGCCGTTTGTCGCCGTCTGTCCGGACCACTTCCAAGCGGGCACGCGCGTCGAAACTCCCGTGTCCGTGGTCGATCTCACTCCCACGCTGCTCGACCTGCTGCGCATTCCTTCATCCAGACCGATGACCGGACGCAGCCTGCTCGCGGCGATGCAAGGAGGGGTGCTCGAGCCGCGTGACTGCTACGCCGAAGCGGAGACGCCGTTCTCCCTGAATCGCTGGTGCCCGCTGCGGGCCGTCATCTCCGACCGTTGGAAGTACATCCAGTCCACGCGTCCTGAACTCTACGACCTGCAACAGGACCCCGGCGAACTCCAGAACCTGGCGGAGTCCGACGGCGAGACTGCAGAACGCCTGAGCGCCCTGCTGACGGAAATGGAGCAGCAGTTCGTGGTCACGAGGTCCGGCGATGCCAACCTGTCCGACGATGATCTCGCCAACCTGCAGGCCCTGGGCTACGTGTCAGGCGGGGCGACCTCCGATGAGCAATCGCGCGAGGCGGACCTGCCCGACGTCAAGGACTTCATACCGGAAGTGGCGAAGTTTGAGGAAGCCAAGCACCTGAGCCTGGAAGGCAAGTCCGACGAGGCGATCGCACTGTTGAAGGAGGTGATGCAGGCGACCGACCAGTTCCCGGCGGCCAATCTGCTCCTCGGCGATTGCCTTGCTCAGGCGGGCCGCCTCGATGAAGCGGCCGAGACCTACCAGCGGCTGCTGCAATCCCACCCCGACTTCGAAAAGGTGCATCAGTCGCTGAGCAGGGTGCGGGTCCAGCAGGGTCGCCTCGAAGACGCGGAGCAGGAACTGCGCAAGCTGATCGGCAAGTCGCCGGATTCCGCCGTGGCGCGGCTGGACCTGGCGCAGGTGCTGTCGCGGCTCGGCCGTCCCGGCGAGGCGATCGAGGAATGCCGCGAAGCGCTGCACAATTCGCCCGAATTCGCCGCCGCCCACGTCGTTCTCGGACAGTTGCTGTCGGCCACGGGCAAACTGGGAGACGCAACAGCCAGCTTTGAACAGGCGCTGCGTTACGACCCCGACAACCTGGATGCCCATGTGCACCTGTTTTTCGTTCTGTCGCAGCTCGGTGAATTCAACACTGCGATCCGACATGGCCAGAAGGCGGTGGAACTCGCGCCAGATTCCTTCGAGAACCGCTTCAACCTCGGAGTCCTGCTCATCGCACAGGGGCGGAACGACGATGGCATTCTGCAGTTGGAAGCCGCCGAGAAGCTGAAACCTGATGATCCGCGTCCGCGTCAGCACATCGAGCAGGCGCAGCAGTCCCGGCGACGCGGCATCGGCGGCGGCGGTTGATCGCCTGTTCGTCGACGCAGAATCTCGATGACGTTGCGTCGCCGCTCGACGATGGCAGCGTGCGGTGCATCACGTGCTCCCGGTCGGGTCGGGAAGGTCCATGGACGCGGCGGGAGGGGCGTCGGGGTGGTTGCCGTTTCTCCAGCGCGGGAGCAGCCGGGGCGGGAGCCAGGTGGCCTTGTGGGCGCTGATCAGGATCGCCAGGAGCAGTGCGGACACGCTCCAGGCGAAGGAGGTGGCGGCGGCCTTTCCGAAGAAGTCCGCGGCAGCGCGATATCCCAGGACCGCCCCGGCATATCCGCCGAGCGA
>JAEUIG010000778.1 GCA_016795125.1 Planctomycetaceae bacterium
TGGACCACGCCTTCGTGTACACCCTGTCGGTGGCGATGGTGATCGCGACACGCGGCGGAGTGTTAGGGGCGGGAGCAGCACTCGGCGCATTTACGATCATGCAAACGGTGATCGAGTTCGTGCCGGAATGGTTCTACCGGGACGCGATCGAGGTCTACAACGACCTGAGGGACGCCGAGATCAAGGGAAGCTTCGACCTGTCGCAGCACGGGTATCCGGGCATGGTCGTGTGGTCGGTGGTGCTGATCGCGGTGTTCTATCTGGTTGCCCGCCGGCGACTGGTACGCGGGTTACGCGACGCATAATTGACGAGCCGCGAGCGACCCGGACGCTTCGAAGCGTCCGGGTCGCTTTGACAGCGCCTGCTTGCTTCCGCCATTGAACCCCCGGCGCGGGGCTGGTACAGTCCACGGCTTGTCGTTGGTAAATTGCCCGGAATCTCGAGTTCATCGCCAGGGAGTTGTCGCTCGATGGGTGTTAAGCAGTCGGGAAAAGGTCGTCGCAAGCTGGGTCGGAAAAAACGCCGGAACCGTGCCAAGATCCGGCATCGCAAGTAGCAGAACGTTCGCGGCAGGCCCGGCTTCGGCCTGAGACCGCAATTTGAGCGCGATGCGCCGCCAGCCGGCGCCGCTCACCGCTACGGGCTTCGTCTCCGCCAACGCACCGGTCGGGTGCCCCTGCGCGCCGAGACAAATTCCGCGGCCCACCCGCTGACGGTTTCGCACCCGCGCAATAGAAAAGCCCCGGCCGGCAGCCGGGGCTTGCTCGGTTTGCACTCGCGTCAGTCGTGTTCCGCTTCGGCGACCGCAGGTTCAACCTGCCGCACGGTCACCAGCAGCACGAGGCTCTTCACCCCTTCGTCGCTCCGCACCGAATTGCAGGCGATCGCAACGGTTTCGCCGAACTGCGCCTCGATGTCGTTGTTGAACCGGCGGGTCGTCAGGCCGGGAACGACCGTGCCGTTCAGGTTCACGGCATTCGAGAAGTCCCGATCCGACAGCTCTGTTTCCAGTTTCAGGCGCACCTTGCCGTTGCCCAGGACGAACGGCACCGCCTGCATGCTGAGTCCAAAATCCCGCCACTGAACAGAGGCCCGTGGTTGTCCTTCTTTGGCCGCCACGGGAATCATGATCGGAAACTCGCCGCCGCTGTGGAGCGTCGCCGGTCGGCCGCTCGTGGTGACGATGCACGGTTCGGCGAGCGTCTTCAAAGTGCCGCACTCATGGTTTTCGATGACATGCAGGAACGCCGCCAGTTCGTCGCCCGACAACAGACGCGATGTCGCCCCGGTGGAGCACCGAGCGATCAGCGTGGGGGGACCTCCGAATGGAAGCTGCGCTGCCGTCCCCGTTGAGCACGGACGACCTCCAGCACAGAATCCAGTCTGCAGCAGCGAACTCAAATCTGCATCGACGTCGCAGTCCTGCGGCACGCAGAACTCCATCACCCGGCAGTCGATCTGGATCATCGCATACTGGCCGGTGAGCGCTTCGAGCTCGGAGATCTCACGCTGCAGGCGCTCCAGCTCCTGACGCTTCTCCGCCAGCAGCCGGTGCGATGCGTTCTGAATGGCTTCCGCTTCGACGCGGAAGATCTTGGCTTCTTCCTCATAGCCGGCGCCGGCGAGGTGCCGGGCCGCTTCCAGCAGGTGTTCCACCTTCGCCTTCAGCGGCGGCTCGGCCTGCTGGCAGGCCTCGATGGCAGCCGGCATCGGTCTGCCGTTTTCGGTCTCAATGAATCCGAACGGCGACAGGCCGGGAACTGCTGCAATCGCTTCCGGTTCCAGCGGCATTGGCTCGGGAACCAGCAGCCCGGCGACGGTGCGGGGCGCAAGAGGC
>JAEUIG010000783.1 GCA_016795125.1 Planctomycetaceae bacterium
TCCTGCAGCGCAAGATCCTGGTTGCCGGGCGGCAACGGGTCTGCAGCGACTGGGCGGCTGAAGTCGGGCTTGATGTCGTTCGGCTGCGCCGCTGGCGTGGCGGGTGCACCGCCGCCGCCGGTCGAGGCATCAGCGGACGCCAAATTCTGGGCCTGATCCGAGACGGACGCACGAACGAACACCTGGCCGCGGCTGGAGACCGTCCACGTGGTCTGGCCGGATTCAGCCGGAGAGATGCTGACTTCCTGCCAGTCGGCGGAGCCGGCTTCCACGAACTCCAGTTTCAGCGATTCCAGGTTGAGGTGATCGTCAGAAGCGCGCCACGAGAGTTCGACTTCGCCAGGCTGGACCTCGCGGACGCGGATTTCGATCTGCGGCACAGTCTGGTCGACGATGACCTGCAGTCCGGACTGCGGCGGTCCCGGCGGGTGCAGTGACCCCTGTCCGTCGACGGTGCGCACCGCAAACCAGTATTCCCCTTCCCCGGTCGCTTCAAAGGTGAACCGCCCTTCACCTGGCGCGACCGACTGGGCGTGCTGCCAGTGCCGCCCGGCGTCGGTCGAGGTGAACAGCCGGATTTCCACGGCGCCAAGTCGCGCCATCTCTTCGGCGTCGAACTGGAATGGAATCCGGAACTTCGGCCGCGACGTGTAGATCGTCTGGCTGGACGGCGGCGCAGCCTGAATTGCGTCGGCGGGCAGCGCGAGGCTGCCGGCGAGCAGTGCGCCGCAGACGAGCGGCCGGTTCAACGGGCGCATCCAGGTGCGCCACGAATGGGTTGCCATCCGACGGGTCATGGCTGTGTCTCCGGATGCGCCGTTGCCGGCGCGTCACGGCCCCCTTGAAGCAGAGATGCGCCGGCTGGTGCGGGAATTGCCGGCGCGACTGCCTCGCGCACCAGAGCGCGCGAGATTCCCTCCCCTGTCGGTGGTATCGGCGGCGACGGGCGCAGCGCTTGAGCCGATTCAACGCGGAAGGCGCAATCTCCCGATTGTGCGGCGATCGGCGACGGACAGTCCGCCCGCCCACCAACAGTGCGACTTGCCATTTCTCCCCTCTCCCTCCGGGAGAGGGGCCGGGGGTGAGGGCGAGCGACCAAAGACCTCACCCACGCAACCCGCTGCGCGCTGATCGTCCAAGCCGCAGCAAAGTCGTCAGCAGAACGCCCGCGCCAGGCCAAAGTTGTCAATGAGCGCCAGCGCGCGCCGACCGCATCTTCTCGACATACGCAGCCGCCAGCGTCTGGATTCGCTGCATGTCGCCGCGTTCGAGAGCGCTCTTTTCGACGAGCGCCGTTCCCAGGCCGACAGCCGACGCTCCGGCTTTCACGAACGACTCGAGCGTTTCCAGGTTCACTCCCCCGGTCGGGAGCAGCCGCACCTGCGGCAGCGGACCATGCACGGCTTTGAGATAGTTCGGCCCGCCGATATCGGCGGGAAAGACTTTGACGATGTCCGAACCGGCTTCCCAGGCCGTGAGGATTTCCGTGGGCGTAAACGCTCCGGCCATCACGAGCTTGTCGTAGCGGCGGCAGGTTTCGATGACCGGCCGGCTGACAACGGGAGTGACGATAAACTCCGCGCCGGCGAGCATGGCGGCGCGAGCGCTCTCGGCATCGAGGACCGTTCCAGCCCCGAGGAGGATGCGGTCGCCGAGCTTGTCGCGGACCGCGGAGATGATGTCCAGAACGCGCGGCACGGTGAATGTCACTTCGATGACGTCGATGCCGCCGGCGACCAGCGCTTCGGCGACCTGCACCAGCTTGTCGCCGTTCGTCGCGCGGAGGATCGCGACGATTCCTCTGTCGAGAACTCGCGTTAAATCGGCGTGTGCACTCATGCGAGGGGTCAGGGATCGGGGGTTAGGGGGCAGAATGAGACGGGGGTTGGAACGCGGAAATCAGAAGTCGGAAAGCGGTGAGCAGGGAGTTCGGAATCGGCTGATCCCTGCCCCTGTTCGCTGACGACTGCCGCTCACGCCGTCGCTGCGTACAGCTCCGCGTACTCCAGGGACCACAGGTCGATCAGCTCGTAGAAGGAAATCACGTCAACCTGTTCCAGCCGCTGAAAGTTGCGGCGGTGGAAGACTTCCTTGTTGCGGATCGTGCCCTTGGCAACCAGCTCGATGATGCCGGCAGTCCCCATGGCGGAGATGGTCATCTCCAGGCGGCTGTATAACGCCCGAGGTCCTTCGCCTCGCGACACGGCCAGGTCGTCGCGGCTGACGGTTGCTCCCCACGCATCGTCCCGCATCACCGGCTGATAGCTGAAGCCGGGGAAGTGATCGGACAGCTTCTTCAGGCACTCTTCAATACGCTCGATGAGCTGCAGCCGCGTCCGCGAATAGACGCTCTTCTGTTCCTCCGCCGAGAGCTGCCGCGCGAGTGCAGCGCGACCGGCTTCGGCGCGAGTCTGTTCGCCGCGCTGAATTGCGCGTTGCAGCCGGTTCTCGAATTGCATTCCGTCGTTCATTGGGTCTTTGCTGTGATGACTGTCGTGGTCATTCTACGGCCGACGGATTTGCCACGCAACGAGTGGATTTTCGATGGGACCGTGGGATCGAGCGACATAGAGCGGATCGCACCGATCCTCAACCGATTGCCGAGGTCCGGCGATCGCATGCTCGGATCGCCCTTTTTCCCCAACTTCCGGCGTGATATTCTGCCGCAGCCGTCGCCTGCCTCAATGGGCCGTCCGTACTGCATGGCTGGAGTGGTGCGCAACTGTTGGCCGATCAGGCAGTTGTCGCGCCCGACGTCAGACCGCCGTTCAGCGGCGACGCGAACTGCCTCCCGTCCGTCTCGATCAGAACGTCCATGCCGACTCAGGAACGTGGTGCGACCGTATCGCCGCGGCTTCCCACGGGCCGGTTGCGCTCCGGCAGCTACCTGGGATTGCTGGTGACGCAGTTTCTGGGGACGTTCAACGACAACATGTTCCGCTGGCTGGCGGTTCCGATTGGCCAGCGGGTGATGGTCGGCGAGAGCGCAGAGACCTCCGCCCTGGTCCTGGGCGGCGTCTGCTTCACGCTGCCGTACCTGCTGCTGGTGGCGACCGCCGGCTCGCTGGCGGATCGCTACCCGAAGCGCAACGTCATCATCGGCTGCAAGGTGGCGGAGTTCGCCATCATGATCTTCGGCGTGGCGGCGCTGATCAGCCTGAAACCTGTGCTGTTGTTCGCCGCGGTGATGATGCTGGGAGCGCAGAGCGCACTGTTCGGTCCGGCCAAGTTCGGCAGCCTGCCGGAAATGCTCCATCCGAGCCAGCTTTCCAAGGGGAACGGCGTGATGGGCCTCGCCACCGTCGTGGCCTCGGCACTGGGAATGGTGGGCGGCTTTCGATTATTCGCGATTCTCGATCAGCGCGGATTGTTCGCACAGGGCGGAGCGGGTGCGGTGGTGCCGGCC
>JAEUIG010000801.1 GCA_016795125.1 Planctomycetaceae bacterium
CACCACGTCCGCCGACGCGTTCGCTGCCAGCAGGCAGCACGCGAGAGGAGCCAGTATCTGTGACCGCACACAGCCGTGGGACATGGAGGCGCTCCCTGAAGGACCTGGGAACCTCTCAGAAGAATGCTGCGATTCTACCGCGATTCAACGCAGTCCGGCAAAGCGGGCGATGGCCGATGGGGTCGTGGTACAGTTCGAAGAGTCTTTCTGCGGAAACTTCCCACGGTCTTACGACACCACCGGACACGATCCCCCCCAAAGCACCGCACCCGCGGGTGGGACCGGTTCTTGAACCGGTGCGGCGCAGCCGCAAGAGGCTGTCTGAGAACGTCCGTGAACTGCAGCCTCTTGTCACTGCGCGACCCCGGTTCGGAGAACCGGGGCTACCCGGTGTGATCCCTTCGGGATCGGCATTGCGTCAATGCACCGCCTCACTCAATCGTCGTCGCGGTCGGAGTCGCAGTGCGTGCGATGAGTTCGTCGTGAAGGTCTGCAGCGGCCGGGGTGCTGGGTGGGTGTCGGCGTAGAGATCTGCGGGCATGTCGTCGTTCGGGATCGGTACATCGGCGATTCGACGACTGCCAGCGGAGCCAGATTGCACACGCTGATGCGGTTGGTGTTGACGGTGATGAATTCGACGTGGCCGGACGGCCAGTGGGCCTCGGCGTGCAGCACGCCGTGGGAGTCCATCCAGGATCGGATCGTGGCGTCGCGCAGGCGGTCGCTCACGCTGGTGAGTTCGTTCATGAGTGCGGCGAACTGGTCGTGGAAGCCGGGCGTCTGGGACCAGACTTCTGGGTTGTAGTCGAAGAACGAGAGAGTCTCGGCCCCGCCGAGCATCGCCTGCCAGGCCATGACCCGCAGCTCGGCGATCTCCGGCAGCTTCGACTCGGGAGGCAGGACCCAGGTTTGCAGGATGACGACCAGCGATGGCTCGGCGCCGGCGATCTTCATCAGCTCGCGGCTGCGGAGGATCATGAAGTAGACGTCGCTGAGCGGACCTTCGCTCAAGTCGGGGAACGGCATGATCCGCACCACGTCTGCAGACTCGTAAAGGAACGAGAAGTAATCGTAGTGCCGCTGGTCCCACGACGCGCGCGGACCCGCATGTGAGATTTCCAGCCGCACGCCGGGGAGCTCGCGGTCGCGCCGCTGCCGCAACTGGCCGTAGAGGTCGACATAGAAGCCGAACGGCGTCTCGGGCGCGTTGAGTTCCGGCTCGTCCATCACGCTGATCCCGGCCAGCCGCGCGGGGTCCACCTGCCTGGCGAGTTCGAGGCTGCGGTCGATCTCTTCCGGCGGCGTCTTGTCGGTCCACCAGTTGGCGAGCACGACATCGAGGCCGATGCTGGTCGCGTCCTGGTGCAGGTTGGGCCAGTCGAGCATGACCTGGGTGAAGCCCATGTCTTTGAGCGTCCGGAGCGCCTCGACGGAATGCGGGTCGTACATCTCGAAGCGGGTCGTGATGCGGGCGACGGTCTGCCGGCCGATGAACTCCGAGTTGCCGCGGGGCTGGAAGGTCTCGGCCGGTACGTCGGACTCGGTGGGCTCGACCGCTTCCTGGGCCGGCGCAAGCGTTCCGGAGAACACGCAGACTGCCGCCGTCAACAACCAGACCGCGACCTTCGTGACGTGGCAGCGGCGGTTCTCAGTTGGTTCCGGCATGTGTGGACCCTTCGAGGCGATGAGACTGCTTCGGACGCGCGTCTCGCATTGTGCCCGAAAGTGGCGAGGGATGCAGTGGACAGCCGGATGGTCGATCGCGGATGGACGATGGAGCTTGCGAAAGGTGCAACCGGTGAAGGATTGCCCCTCATGGACCCAGACGGCGCCCCCCTCTCCCCGTTAGCAGTCGTGTGAGGGATCGGCGCTGCCTGCCGGGAGAGGGTGAGCGTGTGGGAATGCGGCAAAAGCTGCGATTGGCGGCGTCGAGAGGCCTGTGAACGACAGTCGCTGCGGGACTGGTCTTGACGCTGTTTCCACAACCGGTGTAGGAGGCCGCCACGAAAGCACACGCATGACGTCCCATAAGGAACTGCTGATCGCTACTCGGCAGTTCGCCCAGGAGCGGGTCTGGCTCAGTTGGTGGCACATTGCATCGACGCTGGGGATCGCCCTGGCGCTGGTGGCGATCGTCTGCAGCGAGCTGCACCTGGCGGGACGGTTTCTGGCGAGCACCGTGCTCGGGCTGGTGTTCGTCCGGCTGTTCGTGCTGTATCACGACTTTCAGCATGGGGCGATTCTGCGCGGCTCCCGAGTGGGCAAGCTGCTGATGGAAACCGTGGGCCTGATCCTGCTGACTCCGCCCAGCAGCTGGAACCGGTCGCACAATCATCACCATTCCCACAATTCCAAGCTGTCGACGCCGGACATCGGCACATACCCGCTGATGACGGTGGACGAGTTCCAGAGAGCGAGCCGCTGGCGGCAAGTGATGTACGCCATCCAGCGGCACCCGCTGACGATGGCGCTCGGATACCTGACGGTATTCCTGTACGGAATGTGCATCCGGCCGTTCATCGCCAATCCGCGTCGGCACTGGGACGGCGCGCTTTCGGTCGCCTGCCATGCGGCGCTGCTGGTGTGGGTTGGCTGCGACGAGGTCGATGATCTGCTGCTGGCGACGCTGCTGCCGTTTGGGCTGGCATCCGCCGTCGGGGCTTATCTGTTTTATGCGCAGCACAACTTTCCGGGGGTGCAGATCAACCCGGTGCACGCCTGGGATTACACGACGGCCGCGCTCGATTCTTCGAGCTACATCACGATGGGCCCGCTGATGAACTGGTTTACGGCCAACATCGGCTATCACCACGTTCATCACCTGAACGCGCGGATTCCGTTCTACCGGCTGCCGGAGGCGATGCAGGCCCTGCCGGACCTGCAGATGCCGGGGACCAGCTCACTGCAGGCCTCGGACATCCAGGCGTGCCTGCGGCTCAAGCTGTGGGATCCCGATTCGCAGCAGCTCGTACCCTGGAGCCACCTGCGCAAGGCGGCTTAAAGCGGAGCGGGTTCACTTCGGGACGACGTGTCGCCCCGCCGGGAAGTTGTAACCGCAGGCACAGGACTTCTTGCGGATGTGCGCGACGGCGCGACACCGGGGACAGATTTTCTGCCAGGGAGAAAGCTCGGTGACGTCGGCGGAGGTGCGCTGCTGCACCGGCTTGCGAGCGATTCGTCGCATGCGCTCCTGATCCGCCTTGTGCATCGAGCACTGCGGATGCACCCCGGTGGATGAGTAGCTGGTGTGGCCGCAGACTGGACAAACCGCCCGTTGCGGAGTGGGATAGAGTGGAGCTGGCCGATTGTTGAGTGACATTATGCGCCGTCGTGTGGCAGGAGATTGTACCGAAAACAGCCGCGAGTTGCGCAAAGTTCCTGGAATTCGCCGGCAGCGGCGCATCTTTGTTTAGCCGAACCGTTTATGATCCGCGTCGCTTTCGGCGACCGAACACGGCTGAACAGAGCAGCTTTTGATCCGGCCTGAAGTCGGCAGAACGCTCCTGCGCGTGCGGAGTAAAGCGACAT
>JAEUIG010000806.1 GCA_016795125.1 Planctomycetaceae bacterium
GACCGCATCATTCCCTTCTGCTGCGTCGATCCGCGCTGCGTCACGCCGCCGGGCAAACGCACCGGCCACGTCGCCGGCGTGGCGGGCATCGTCGATATCCTCAAGCACTACCAGGATGCCGGCTGCCGGGGACTCGGCGAGCACAAAACGGGACTCGAATTCGACGCACCACAGCAGATGTACCTCTACGAAGCCTGCACGACCGTCGGACTGCCGATCCTGTTCCACCTCGACGACATCCGCAACCCGGACACTCCCGGACTGCCGCGACTCGAGAACGTGCTCAAGTCGTTCCCCACGCTGCCGCTGATCGGACATGCGGCCGGATTCTGGGCGTCGATCAGCGGAGATGCGACGATCGAAGACTTCGGCCGCTACCCGCAGGTGCCGACGCCGACTGTACCCGGCGGCGCGCTTGACCGGCTGATGGCAAAGTACCCGAACCTGTACGGCGACCTGTCGGAGCCGGGAGGAGAAAAGGCGATCGCCCGCGATCCGGCGTTCGGCCGGGAGTTCATCATCCGCAACGCGGACCAGCTCGTGTTCGGGACCGACGTGCTGATGCCGGAGCAGGCGATCCCCCAGTTCGAACTGCTCGAGAGCCTCAACCTGCCGGACGACGTGCGGCAGAAAATCTATCGCGGGAATGCGATCAAGCTCCTCAAGCTCGAGGCCGCTTAACCCGTGCTTCGCCGATAGCGGCTTCGCGCCGTGACGCGTGAATTCCAACCGGGATACATCGCCCGGTACACTGCACGACGATGAACCACCGCCTTCACAGCCTGCTGGTCGTCGCACTTCTCGCCACGGGTATCGCCGCCGACGAGACGCACTGGGCTTTCCAGCCCGTGCAGCGGACTACTCCACCGGCGACGCACGCCGACGACTCATCGCGGAACGCGATCGACCGGTTCATCGCGGGCAGGCTTGAACACGCAGGGTTCGCCCCGTCGCCGGAAGCCGACCGGCACACGCTGATCCGCCGCGTCACGCTGGACCTGATCGGACTGCCGCCGACTCCCGACGAAGTCGCCGAGTTCGTCAACGACACCAGCCCGGACGCTTATGAACGGCTCGTCGACCGCTTGCTCGCCTCGCCGCACTACGGCGAGCACTGGACGCGGCAATGGCTCGACCTATGCCACTACGGCGACAGCGACGGGCATCTCACCGATCAGCTGCGGCCGGTCGCGTGGCGGTATCGCGACTGGGTCCTGCACGCGCTGAACGAGAACATGCCGTTCGATGAGTTCACCCGGCTGCAACTCGCCGGTGACCTTGTCGCCGCCGAACGAGAGACAGCCACGCTGCAGGACGCCGTCGCGGCCGATCGACTTGACGCCTGGCTTGGCACCGGGTTCCTGCGACAGACGCTGAGCAATCGCGAGGGGGGCGCTGATCTCGAAGAATACCGCGTCGAGCAGGTTGTCGACCGGACGTCGCTCGTCGGATCAATCTGGCTCGGGCTCACCGTCGGCTGCGCGCGCTGCCACGATCACAAGTACGATCCGCTGACGCAGTACGAGTTCTACCAGCTGTTCGCGTACTTCGATCAGGCGGACGAGATCAACATCGACGCTCCCCTGCCGCAAGAACGCGAGGCCTATCTGCACATGCGGCCGGAGTACGTGCGGCAGCGGCGGAAACTCGAAGCGAGGTATCAGCCGGGTCTCGATGAGTTGCAGCAGCGCTGGGAGACGAAGCTGCTGTACGCGTGGACGCATCCTGGCGAGGACCACGTCTGGGACCGGCAGTGGGAAGTGCTGGGACTGATCTGGGGAGGCGGACTGGGCGAAGGGCAGCTTGAAGGAACCGAGATCTGCAAGCTGCCGTGGGACCAGCGGACCGGGCGGCAGCAGGACGATCTGCGGGACTACTTCCTGAAAAACGGCGCGATCGTCGACGGCGACGCGTTCTCCAACCTGAAGCTCGCCGACCTGCAATCGGAACTGGACGCGCTGAAGACCGCGCTGGCCGGCGCCGCGCCGACTCGTGCGCCCGTCATGCGGACGATGCTCACACCGCGCACGACAGCAGTCCACGAGGCGGGAGACTTTCGGGTGACCGGACTGGTTGTCGCACCGGAAACCCCCGCGTGGCTGCCGGCCAGCGACGCAGAGAAACCGCCGCGGCTGGTGCTGGCCAACTGGCTGATCTCGCCTGTCAACCCGCTGACCCCGCGCGTGACGGCCAACCGCGCGTGGCAGTCGTTCTTCGGCCGCGGGCTGGTCGCGACAGCGGACGACTTCGGACTCCGCGGCGATCCGCCGACGCATCCCGCACTGCTGGACTGGCAGGCGAGCGAACTCGTGCGCGGCGAATGGGACATGAAGCGGCTGCACCGGCTGATCGTCACATCGGCGACGTATCGGCAGTCGTCGCAGCCGCGGCCGGAGCTGGCGACGATAGATCCGGGCAACGCGCTGCTTGCTCGGCAGTCGAGCCTGCGGGTGCCGGCCGAGGTGGTTCGCGATTCAGCGCTGGCAGTCAGCGGGCTGGCGGAACAGAGGCTCGGCGGGCCATGCGTGTTCCCGCCGCAGAGCGAACGGGTGACGATGGAAGCCTTCGGCTACAACGGCTGGCCGGTCAGTACCGGAGCGGACCGGTACCGCCGCGGGCTGTACACGTTCACACTGCGAACATCGCCGTTCGCGCAGTCGATCATTTTCGACGCGCCCGCGCCAGTGGCGGCCTGCACGCGGCGCGACCGCTCGAACACGCCGCTGCAGGCGCTGACGCTGCTGAATGACGCGGTGTTCGTGGAGATGGCCGAATCGTTGGGAAAACGCATCGCGGCCGAACCCGGAGGTAACGACTCCGAAAGGATTGGATTCGCGATGGAGTTGTGCCTGTCACGACCCGCGATGTCAGCAGAGGTCGCGAGATTGCAGGCATATGTCGATGAACAACGCTCAGCGGCTGTCGACGAAGCGCAGCTCTGGGGTGACGTGGCGGCGATCGTTCTGAATCTGCATGAGTTCATCACACGGGATTGATCGCGAGGAACCACGGAATACACGGAAGCAACGGAAGGCAACAGGGGACCGCGAATCAGCGCGAATGGACGCGAATGCATTTGTGATCCGAACGACAATTCCCAAGGCTTTAATAACCACAAAGACACAAAGGGCACGAAGGACTTGTCTCTTTGTGCCCTTTGTGTCTTTGTGGTTCAAATCCTTTCCGCTGCTTCCGTGTCTTCCCTAGTTCCCCGTTTGAGGCGCAACAATGTACGCGGCACTCTGGCGGCAACAGATCGCCCGGCGGTGCTTCCTGCAACAGTCGGGCTGCGGGCTCGGTGGGATTGCGCTGGCAGAGCTGTTGCGTTCTCAGGCTGGCGCGAGCGGCGGCGGAGCGCGGGTCGCGCCGCTGGCGGTGCGGGAGCCGCATTTCGCGGCGCGGGCGAAGCGCGTGATCTTTCTGTTCATGGCCGGTGCGCCGAGCCAGTTGGACCTGTTCGATCCGAAGCCGGAACTGGTGAGGCGGCATGGGGAGCCG
>JAEUIG010000817.1 GCA_016795125.1 Planctomycetaceae bacterium
AATCCGTCGAACATCCACCCCAGAAATGCCGCCAGCAGCGCCATCCACAATCCGGACTTGCGAGCTTCCGTGGACTTCGGCAGCGAAGCGGACATGGGGAGGTGCGGGGCGGGATCGACTCGGTGGTCGCAGCGCCGGTGCGCCGCTGGGGGAGGCGAGCATAACACGGTCGGCAGACCGGCAAAACCATGAGCGGCGGGGTTCATCCCCGTCGGACCGCCGGGACCAATCCGGCGGCTCGTCATTACGCGCACCAGCGGCGGATCATGCGTTCGAAGAGCGCTGTTCCCTGGTCCAGCGCTTCGAGCGAAATGAACTCGTCGTTCGTGTGGGCCTGGGCGATGTCCCCCGGGCCGCAGACGATCATGCGTTCCAGCGCTCCGAGCATGGCGCCGTCGGTGCCATACGACACGGTCGTCGGTTTGTCGCGGCCGGAAAGTTCCAATGCCTCACGGACGAACGGTGCGTCCGGTGCGATGTACAGCGGCTGCGCGTTGATCTTCACGTTGAACTCCAGTCCGTTCGCCACAGCGGCCCGGCGCGCCCGCTCAATCAGAACGTTGGCGTCCTGGCCCGGCATCACCCGGAAGTAAATGGTGCAGATGCTCTGCG
This sequence comes from Planctomycetaceae bacterium, assembly GCA_016795125.1. GTDB lineage: Bacteria > Planctomycetota > Planctomycetia > Planctomycetales > Planctomycetaceae > JAEUIG01. The sequence continues at coordinate 613 of JAEUIG010000817.1, forward strand.
GCGGCGTGATGTTCGTCGCCCGCGTGTGGTCGTTGATGCCGATGTTCCAGCAGACGGTCGGCGGATCGAACTCGGCGTGCTGCCACGCGGGATCAGCTTCGGTGTCGTCGTAGATCGCCTTCATCTCGGCGAGATACGGGATCATTGCCAGGTTGGCGTTCTTGCCCTCGCGCGTGCTGGAGTGTGCGGCGCGCCCGCGCGAGGTCGCCACCAGCCCGCAGACCCCCTTGTGCGCATAGACGACGTTGAGCCGGGTTGGCTCGCCGATCACTCCACGCGTGCCGTGCTGCACCATCTCGGTGAACAGCCGCGATTCCGCGGCGACCTGCTGCGCTCCCAGGTATCCGACTTCTTCGTCTGCGGTGCAGACAATGTACAACGGCCGCGTAAGACCAGCGCTCGAGGTTCGCTCTGCGGCCGCCAGGGCGCACGCGACCGAGCCCTTCATGTCGCAACTGCCGCGCCCGTACAGCCGCCCGTCCTTGACGGTCGGCTGAAACGGACCATGCTCGGTGAACTTCCAGTCGTCCGCCGGCACCACGTCGGTATGGCCGAAGTACGCCATCCCGCCGTTCCCGCGGCCGCGCTTGCCGACGACGCTGGCCTTCCGCACGCCCGACGCATCGTCGTACTCCAGCCGCTCGGTCTCGAACCCCAGCTTTGTAAGCGTCTGCTGCACATGGTCCGTGACGGCGCAGTTCGACTTGAGGCTGATGGAATCGAACGCGACAAGTTCACGGGCGTAATCGAGGGCGGTCATTGTTGGTCGAACAACAAGAGGGAACCACGGACGACACGGAAATCACGGAAAGAAACTAACGAAGCGGTGGGTTCAGCACACAACCCGTCAACGGGCTGCATCAGCAGATACTGTGTTTCCGCGTCTTCCGTGTATGCAGTGGTGAATACGTCACTTCTTCTTCCGCCGGATCTGGTAGTTCCGCCGGTCCTCGTCGTAGTTGAGGTCGATCAGGCCTTCGTCGGCGAAGTGTTCCAGCAGGTCCGAGAAGCTTTCGAAGCCGTAGTAGGTTTCGTTGAATCCCGGGAACACGCGGCGGATCGTCTGCTTCAGCAGCGAACCCCAAACGGGGTCGTAATCCTGTTCGAGCGATTGCAGCACTTCGAGTAGCCGTTCGGCCGCTTCTGCCTTCTTGTCCGGGGGCTTTTTCGCGCTGCCTGCGGTTCCCGATGATTTGGGCGTGGCCGGCGCTGCCTTGGCTTTCGCCTTGTCGGCCGCGCGGAGCAGGTCGTCGTAATAGATGAACTCGTCGCAGTTGGCGATCAGCAGGTCCGAGGTCGAACTCTTGACGCCGCAGCCGATGACCCGGCGGTCGTTTTCCTTCAGCTTGGAGACCAGCGGCGAGAAGTCGCTGTCCCCGGAAATCAGCGCGAAGAAGTCGATGTGCTCCTTGGAGTAACACAGGTCCATGGCGTCGACGACCATGCGGATGTCGGCGCTGTTCTTGCCGCTCATGCGTGACTGTGGAATGTCGATGAGTTCGATTCCGTGTCCGTGAAACTCGCGGACGGCGTCGCGGTAGTGGCTCCAGTCGCAGTACGCGCGCTTATAGACGATGCGGCCTTTCTCCAGCAGCCGCTTGAGCACGAGCTGGATCTGGAACTTGCCGGCGTGCATGTCGCGCACACCGATGGCGAGGTTCTCGAAGTCGATAAAGACGGCAATCAGCGGTTCTTCAGCCATGTTGCCTCAATTTGCGATTTTTCGCTGCAGTTTTTCACCGCAGAGTTCGCAGAGGGACGCAGAGTGGTTACGTCCGAACAGTTCTGCGTCCCTCTGCGTACTCCGCGGTGAATTGACTTGAATCTACGTCAGGTGCTTTGCAAACCACTCTTTTGTCCGCTTCCACATTTCGACGGACAGTACATGTCCGCTGCCGAGTTCGATGTACGACGAGAACTTGTCTTCCGCGTGCATCGACTCGTACGCGATCCGGACGACCTCGATGCCGGCGCGGACCTCGTCGATCGGGCTCCCGCTGTCCGTTTCGCCGAAGTTCAACAGCAACGGGCGCGGCGCGATGAGCGCGACGATATCCGGTGTGTCGCCGTACTGGAAGATTCCCGGAACAAAGTTGGGGAAACAATGCAGCATGTGCTCCCGGTGAATGGCCTGGTAGGTCGGCAGGCAGCAGTTGCCGACCAGGCACTTGAGCCGCGGCTCCCAGGGACCGATGAGCCAGGTATGCGTGGAGCCCATCGAGTGGCCATAGCAGCCGAGTTTTTCAGTCTGCACCTCAGGCAGACTGACGAGGAAGTCGACGGCCCGCCGCATGTCGAGGATGTTCTTCCACGCCATGCATTTGCCGGCAACCGTATAGCGGAGGAACTCGAACCGCTCGTAGTTTCCTGCCTGTAACTTGCCGGTGGGGTCCTGCCGCTCTTCGAAGCACAGCGCATCGGGGCACAGCACCACGTACCCCTCTTTCGCCAGAGCGGCGCCGGTGTGATGCATCGGATTGCCGGCGAGTCCCGCC
>JAEUIG010000006.1 GCA_016795125.1 Planctomycetaceae bacterium
TCGATGTGATCGCTGAGCCGGAACAGCTTGCGGTTGAACGTCCGGGTCATCTCGGTGACGGTGGCGCCGAGGACGATGCCGCCGTCGTAGATGGCGAGATGCGCCTGCGACGCGGGAACGGTGCGGCCACTGAGGTAAACGAGAGGCTCCGACATGGGGAATAGTGAATGGCGAATGGGGAATAGTGAATTGCAACGACGCGACGCGTTTCAAAACTCCGGGCAGCCGATGTAGCAGCCGACAATCTTCCCGTCGAGCACGCTGATCGCCATCTGGGGCGGGCCTTCTTCGCAGGCCTTCGCCGGAACAAGTTCGAACGCGTAATGCGTAACGGTCGGGCTTGTGGACTTACTGAAAGTCTCGTCGGCCATCTGTAGTGCAATCTGATAATCCGCTGCCGGTGCTCCTACGAGTTTTCCTGAAACCGCCGCATCGTAAAGCTGACGCTCCTCGGGGGTCAGCGCATCCCGTTCACTGTCCGAAAGCAAGTCCGGGACGCTGCTCGGTGGAATGACTGGTGCTGGATCCTGGCACCCGGCAACGACGCCGGCGACTAACACCAGCTGGAGCGGATGTCGTCTCATACCAGCCTCTATTGCCGCTACTATTCCCTGTTCGCCATTCCCCATTCCCTCCCGTCACGTCTTCAGGCCCATCTTGTCATGCTGGGCCTTGAGGGACTGCGTGTAGCGGGTGAAGGCTTCTTCGTCGCGCTGGCAGCTGGCCCCCTTGAGGACCATCGCGTAGGCGCGGCGGTGGCGGTCCGAGTTGTTGGGATCGGCGCGGTGGATCGTGTTGCCGTGATGGACGATGGCGTCGCCGGGTTCCAACAGCATGGGCACTTCGCGCTCGCGGTCCGCGTCGCCGTAGTCGGTGATCCCCTGAGAAAAGCCGAGCACTTCCGAGCGGCCGTGCGGACGGACTCCCGTCAGGTGCGACCCTCGCACATAGCGGATGCAGCCGTTCCCTTCGTCAACCTTGTCCAGCGCCAGCCAGATGGTCACGACGTTTGGCGGCTTGAGGTTGAAGTAATAGTTGTCCTGGTGCGGCGGGGTCGGGCTGTTGCTGCGCGGCGGCTTGTTGAACCATTCAGACGGCTGGGCCTGCACGGGTTCACCCACCAGGGCCTCGGCCAGCTCGGTCCAGCGGGGATGCTTCACGTAATCGCGGAAGTACGGATCGACCTCCATGTGCTGCATCTGCTTGAGGGTCTCGGGCTTCGAGTGGTCGATGTAGAACGCATGGCTGTCCGGCAGCGTGGGGACGACCTCGCCGATATAGCGATCGAGCTCGCGTTTGACTTCGGCAAACTCGTCGCGCGAAAGAAACTGGCGGACGATGACAAACCCGTCGCGATCGTACTGCGGCTTAAGCGAAGCAAACGACATCGGCTGCTCCTGATAATCGAAAGTCTCGGGGAAGCGATCCCGTACCCTTGGTGATGCACACCTGGCACCGGTCACTCTATCCGAGACCGGCAGGGGCGGACAACGAACGCCGGGGACGGGCGGTGCCGAGCTGCAGGACGGTTCGCGGGCCACGAGCCAGTCCGTGGAAATCGCCGATTGAACGTGGAATTGACGTTGAACTGTCAGGGCGAACCGTCGTTCCCTTTGCCAGCACGTCTCAGAATTGGTCGAGGGATTAGGGTCCAGGGCTAAGGGAAAGTGAGTTGGGCCCCGAGTGGCGAGTACGCCCTCACCCCCGGCCCCTCTCCCGGAGGGAGAGGGGAGAATTCGTGCCCTTCTTTCGGAGATCCAGCGAGCCGGAGATTTCGCGGATGTTCACACGCCCTACTTGCCGGAACTCACGTCGCCCGCTGTATGTCATCGCGGCGGTCGCAGGGCTGGGATACTTTTACATCAGCTGTTACTGCGGAGCGCACTGGTTGCTGGGACGGCGACTCATCACCCCCCGGACCTACGAGTTGCTGAATGAATCGGTGTTCTATCCGGCGCGGATCTACGCCTACGCGAACTGGCCCGGCAGTCGGACACTCCAGATCGCGTCGACGTGGTGTATGTTCAACGGCGCGGGCACCGAGATCACCTGGGACGGGGCTGCCGGCTGGGTCGAGCCGAGCAATCCGTAGCTCGGCGTCGCAGGCTTGCTCGTACTTCGGCCGACGGTTCTGCTAGGCTCCTGCTGCACCGCACCTTCAGCAGCGACGCCCGTATGACCCCCACCCTGTTCTCCGTCAGTTACGCCGGTTACTGGGGCCAGCACCGACTGGGGATCGTCGAATTCCTGGAGAAGTCCGCCGCGCTCGGCTATCCGGCGGTCGAGATCGGCGGGAAGCGGCCGCACCTCTCTCCGCTGGATTATCCGGACGACGCCTCGCTGGCGGAGATTCGCTCCGCGGCGCAGCGGCTGGGAATCGAGATCGCCACGATCGCCGGCTACACCGATTTCACGTCGGGACGGCAGTCGGCGGAGGTGCCGTTTGTCGAGATGCAGGTGCGTTACGTCGCCGATCTGTCGCGCATCGCCCGTTCGCTCGGGGCCACGTTCGTCCGCGTGTTCAGCGGGTATTTCACCGATTCTGCGAATTACCACAACGACTGGACCCGTTGTGTCACTGCACTGAAGGAATGTGCGGCGGCGGCGGCCGGGCACGGCGTCGTTCTCGGATTGCAGAACCATCACGACATCGGGCTGACGGTCGAATCGATCGAGGAGCTGTTGATCGACGTTGATCATCCGAACCTGAAGCTGATGTTCGACCCCTGGTCGATCGCGTTGACCGGCGGGGACCTGTACGAATCGGCAAAACGCATGGCGCCGCTGATGGTGCAGACCACGCTGGCCGACTACGTGCGGCTGCCGCGGTTCCACTATCGCCCCGAACTGGTGAACTACGAGCGGCTCGACCCGCCGGCCGTGCGGGCCGTGCCCCTGGGAGAGGGATTCATCGACCTGCCGGCGTTCTTTGAGGGACTGAAGGCCGGCGGCTTTGACGGGTACGTCGCGTACGAGATGTGCTCGCCGCTGCGTGGCGGCGGCAGCGAAGCGAACCTCGACGAGGCCGCCGGCAAAAGCCTGCGCCGCATTCGCGAGCTGATTTAGTGTGCTCGGTAATGCCTGAGTCCGCGGGTGCCACTGGCTTTGCCAGTGCGAATTCATTCTGCGTCCAGCGTGGAACGCACTGGCGAAGCCAGTGGCACCCAATGCGGATCCTATGCTGTGGCCGAGCGCTCGTTTGCGACGCGGTCTACAGTCCGCGGCTGGTGCGGACGACGTTCTTCAGCGCTTCATCGGTTTCGAGTTCGAGATACCTGCTCCATGCGATGTCAGCGTCGCTGTCGTTTCCGACGTCTTCTTCCAGCAGGGCCAGATTGAACCAGGGCCGCGGGTCCAGGGGATCGAGTTGCATGGCCCGCTGCAACTGATCGCGTGCAGCCGACTGCAAAACGCGGGCCTCCGACGGCGTTGCCCGTTCGTACGCTTCGGCCAGGTTGATCGCAGCGCTCAGGTTCAGCGTGGCCGCCGATTCGCCTGAGTCTGATTCCATCTGAGCGATCAGAGCGCGCGCATTCGCGAAGTCTCCTGCGGCGAGGAACTGCGCGGCCCTGTCGAGTTGTGCCGGGACATTGTCCGGTTGCTTAACGCCTCCCTGCTGGAGCACAGCGGTGATCTCGGCGTCCCTGGCGGCCTGCGTCTCCGGCGACGATTCTCCAAATCCACGGGAGGCAGTCTCCCGATGCGCGAGAGCCAGCCGCGCGATCCCCGGTTCGCCGCGCGATGTCATGTACGGTCGGCGGGCGCTGCTCAGCACGTACAGGCGTTCGCGGCGCACTGCGGCCACAGCGGCGCCCTCACTTGCCAGTTGCGTCGTGAGCGCCGCAATCTGCTGCTCGTACGCTCCCTTCTCGAAGTCCCGATCGACCACCACCTGCCGCTGGACCTGCAGTTGACGGTACGTCGTCCCGAAGGCGATGAGGAGGGCGACTGCGACCAGCCACGACATCACCGAAAGCGCCCGGTTGGGCCTGGCAACCTGCCGCGCGGGCGATGTTGCCGGCAATGCAGCGGGGGTTGCGGGTCGCAGGTCGGCATGCAGCCCGTGCAGCAGTTCCATCGCGCGCGGACTGCGCTCGATGAGGGATTTCGCCCGCTGTCGCTCGGGCGCTTCCAGCGCGCCCTCGGCGTAGGCGGCCAGCAGATCGAGGTCCAGGTCCGGCTGGTCGTCGTCGAGCAGCGCGTCCCATAGCCGTCCGGTGGCGAATTCGGCGGCGGGCGACGATTGTTTGACAGGTTCAGATCGGGAGTTGCTCATGGCTGCTGTCCGAAACTCGCCTCAGTCGCCGGCAGTTCCCTGGCAAAGCCGGCGACGAGCGCCAGGCGCGCCGCCCGTTCCAGGAGTTCCACTGGGACGTCGGATTCCGCATTCAGTGATTTCGCGATCCGAGACTCGGCCGCGCAGCGCCAGTCGTCCAGTTGTCGAACGAGGACCGCGACTCGCGCCGGCGTTTCGCCAAGCTGATTCGCAATCTCCGCCGGCGACGCCTGCTCGCGCCATTGCAGATACCCGACCTGTACGAGCTGCGGGCGCGCGGACTGCAGGCGGCGGAGTTCCGACAGCCACTGCTGTTCCAGCACGGGCACGAAAAACGAAGGCAGTTCCTGGCGCAGCGTGTCGCTCAGGCGATTTGAATCGAGCCCGGTGGCGGCACTGAGTTCACCAATGACGCCGGCCGTCGCCGCCAGGAATCCTTCAATGATTTCCTTCACCCGCTGGCTGATGCTGGACTTGGTGACGCCGAACATGTCGGCAATCTCCACCTGCGGCACTCGGCAGGGCAGCCACAGGTAGGCCACCTGGGCCAGCCGCGGTTGCGGACGCTGCCGCAGAGCCTGCAGGGCCTGCTCCAGTTCCGTCGTCAGGCGCGGTTTGAATCGCGACGTCAGATCGCGGAGGGCCGCCGCTTCATCGGGAGGCGACTCCGGCGCCACCGGCACGAACGTGGTGGCGTCTGTTTCGAGAGGCCGTTCCCGGGTCCGCTGCGAGCGGGTTTCGTCCTGCAGCATGCGAAAGCCGATCGAATACAGCCATGTCTTGAGGGTGGAAGTCCCGAAGAACCGTTCCAGTCGCCGCGCTCCGGCCGCCTGGCCGCCGGAGTCCGACAAATCCGCGTCGCGATTTCGCGCGGCGCGCGGCGATGACCAAACCTGGCTGAGCACATCCTGGACGATCTGCTCACAGCGCCCCGGAGTGATGCTTTGCCGAAATCGGCGGATCAGCGACGGACCAATCTCATCATCGACGAGCCGGATCAGCCGGCGGCAGGCCGCATCGTCGTGGTCCAGACAGGCGGAGGCATGGAACAGGTCCGCCATCTGCAGTCCCGGGATGTGGGACGAGAGGTCCAGCACCCTCAGT
>JAEUIG010000815.1 GCA_016795125.1 Planctomycetaceae bacterium
GTTGAGCGCTTTTTCTCAGTGTCCTCCGTGTTCTCCGTGGTGAACTTCCTTCCTTTGCGGAGGTTGGCGCGGCTGACAATGCTCAATGGACGGAGCACGACAATTATTGTGCAAAGCCGGGCGAGGCTCCCGCCGAGCCGCGGCATCGGGAGGGCGAGGCTCCCGCCGAGCCGCTGCGTCAAGACAGCAAACTTCGACAAATGAGGGCCGAGGTCAGGCGGCCAACATATCCTCAGTCGTTCAAAGTTCCGGTCAACAGACCTGGTGGCAGAACGTGTTACCCCGCAGGGGTTTGACAACTCAGCCCAGGGTCGCGAGCGAAGCGAGCGCACCCTGGGCTATGTTCTGCAACCACGGTGGGGTAAGCGTCTTGCGCGACCGCAACACTTCTGCGAAGACTTGGAACTACTGATCCTGCAATCTGAAATGCCATCAATCAGTTCTCTCCTCACTCGCGCTCTCTCACGTTCACCACAAATCGCTCACTCGCACTCGCGATCCCCTGTTCGCCGACGTACTCCTGCGACTCGCGTTTCCCCGTCCACCATTCCGGCGATGATCCGACCACCACGCGCACATCGTTGCCCAACGCCCATTGACGCGTCAGGGCCAGCGCGACCGCCAGCCGGAACCTCGCCTGCGGATACACCGGACACCGCAGTTCGGCAAACGACCACGTATCCAGACTCAACGGCCGCCAGTCGCTCAACAACTCCGGCGGGCCGACAATCGTCTGCACCTCCGGCGGCAGTCCGGTCACGCGCGACTCACGCACGTAGAACGTGACCGTCTCCGGCCGCGCCGAGTACACCCGCCAGCTCGGCCAGTGATCCCAGCAACCCCACGGCTCCAGCAACGGCGCGAGGACCACCATCAGCGCCAACGCCCAGGCAATCAACGTCCTCCCCCTCTCCCCCGAGAGCCGCGTCAATCCCGCCGATGAACTCCGTCGGGGGAGAGGGCCGGGGTGAGGGGCCACGACTCCACCCTCGCCGCGAATTCCACGCGACCAGAACAGCACCACGTTCTGCATAATCCACACCGTGTTCCACACCAGCACCCCTGCATGGTGATCGTGTCCCAGCGGACCGAGCAGCAGCAGCAGCATGCCGTGCATCGCGATCGAAGTGCACACTCCTGCGCGCCGCGTCCGTGGAACGGCCAGCAGTACGGCTGTTCCCAGCTCCCACGCCACGAAAACCGCGCCCGTCCACAGCCGTTGCGGTTCCCCGGCGAACTTTGTCGGCACTCCGATCCGATCCAGCAATGGCGCCAGCAGGTCCCACTGCATCTCCAGCGACGCGCGATCGAAGCGCGACGACGCCGAATGCACGTAAATGCTGATGACAAACACGCGCACCAGCAGCAGCCCGCGCGTGCCCGGGTCCAGCCACAGCAGCCACAGAACCACCAGCAGATGCAGCGCCCACACCTGGAACCGGTGCTGATCCAGCAGCAGCAAACCCACGACCGCCGCAGAGAAGACCAGTCTCGCAGCAACAGCAGCACCGCGCCGCGACGTGACGAGCGCCACACACCCAGCCAGGCCCGCTGTCGTCAACAGCCACACATCCGACGCCGCCGGCACATCGATGAGCACGCCGACCCACGGAATCTGCGGAAACGACTGCCGGGCCGTCCACAGCGGCCACGTCGCCCATACGCCGGCGCACAGGCCCAGCAGCGCGATCCACTGCAGCCGGGTGACCGTCACAGCGACACCCAGGCGGCCGGTCTCGACGCCACGCATCTGAGATGCGTCGCTAGGCATAGAGTGCCCGCACTCGCTCCAGCAGTTCCTTGGTCTTCCGAATACCGGTGGACTCGTCGGGATCGCTCCCCTCGTATTCGATCCCGACATAACCGTGGTAACCGGCATCCGTCACGATCTTCATCAGCCGGGCGTAATCAAACACGCGCGGATGGGCCGGGTCGTGCCGGTCAATTGTTGCCAGCGGCTGGCTGTCGTCGAATTCCATCGACTTCGCGCTGACCGCCTGCGCGTACGGCATCATCTCCTCGATTCCCTGGTAGTGGTCGTAGTACGTTCCGTCGCCAAGCGCGAAGTTGCCGAAGTCCGGCAACGTGCCGCAGTGCGGGTGATTCACCCGCTGCATCACGCCCGCCAGCCACGCACCATTCGACGACAACCCGCCGTGATTCTCCACAATCACGTTCAACTGATGCTGCTCGGCAAACAGCGTCAGCCGCAGCAGGCCGTCGGCCGCCAGCGCCTGCTGCTCTTCGTACGAGCCGCTGCTGGCAGCATTCACTCGAATCGAATGGCAGCCCAGCGTGGCCGCCGCCTCCACCCACGGCTTGTGATTCTCCACCGCTTTGAGCCGCTGCGCCTCATCCGGATCGCCCAGATGCCCTTCCCCATCGATCATGATGAGCAGGCTGCGGACGCCGGCGTCGGCGCAGCGGGTCTTCATGTCCGCGAGATAGGCCTGGTCGCGGGCCTTGTCCTTGAAGAACTGGTTGACGTATTCGACCGCCTCGATGCCAAACTGCTCTTTGGCGGTTCGGGCAAAGTCCAGATGATCCAGCGCGCCGCCGAAAATACTGCGGTGCAGCGACCACTCCGCCAGCGAGATCCGGAACGGCGGATCATCGACTTTGGCCGCAGGGAGACGTCCTGTGTGATTGGCCATAACGAGTCCGGCGGCCGCGAATGCCGAAGCGGACAGGAATTCACGACGATTGTATTTCGAAGTCATGCAGACGATCCTGAGAGCCAGAACGTGGCGGACGTTCGATCCACGATCCCCGAACAATCCGGCCGAGTCAACCACAGCGTCAGAAGTCACACTACCCACGACCCACTACCGACCCCCTTCCCCCATGCTGCTGCTGGCCATTGAGATCCTCCTCGTCCCGGCCTGCACCGCCCTGATCGGCGCGCGTGTGGGACTGCCGCTGGCCGCACTCGCCTTGTGCGTGCCGCAAGTGATGTCGGCCGCCTGGCTGCGCGGGACACGGGCGGGTCTGCTGCTGGTCGCCTGTGCGGCGCTGGGCTGGTGCCTGCCGACCTGGTTCACCGGCGTCCCCGCGGAAATCGACGTCTCCTCCATCGTCCTCAGCACGGCCGTCCTGATCGGCTTCGTGATGGTCACTCGGCAATGGCAGAACTCGCAGGCGCGGGCCAGCGCTGCCGCTGAAGAAGACCCCCTCACCGGCCTCCTCAACCGCCGTGGCTTCCTCGCCCGTGTCGAAGCCGAACGCAACCGCTGTGCCCGCGACGGCTCCTCGATGGCGATCGCCTTCGTCGATTGCGATCACTTCAAGCAGTGGAACGACACGCACGGCCACGCCGCCGGCGACCTGGCGCTGACCACCGTCGCCTCCGTTCTGCGTACGAGCGTCCGCAGCTACGACTCGGTCGCCCGGCTCGGCGGCGATGAGTTCGCCATTCTCCTCGCCACCGTGGGAGAAGACGCCGCCCGGGCCGCCAGCGGACGATTGATGGACGCGCTCGGCAGCACGTTCCGCAACAAGAACTGGCCGCTCTCCTGCAGCATGGGCGTGGCGGTGTTCCCCACCCCGGGGACCACCGCCGAGATGATCGCCGCCGCCGAC
>JAEUIG010000064.1 GCA_016795125.1 Planctomycetaceae bacterium
AAGGCGACCCATGCGCTCACTCCTGATTGCTCTTACGATGACGGCGGCCCTGTGTACGGCCGCGTCCCTGCAGGCCGGATTTGAAGCCGGAGTCGGCAAGCGGATCATTACTCCCAACCCGCTGCTGCCGGTTTCCGGCGGCGTGGGGATTCCGCAGCCGGCCGAGGACAAGCAGGGCGAACTGACGGCCCGGGCGCTCGTCGTCAGGAACGGTGAGACAACGGTCGCCATCGTGCAACTCGATCTGCTCGGGTTTCCGTCCGTGCTGGGAAACCGGGTCCGCAAAGCGGTGCCGCGCATCCCCGCCGAGAACATCCTGATCGGGTCGACGCACACGCACAGCGGACCGGACTGCTATGGCTTTCCCACTCCGGACGGCGGCCACACCGGCGATCTCGACTATATGGACAAGGTGTGCGTCCTCGCGGCGGAAGCCGTCAACGAAGCGCTTGACCAATTGCAGTCGGCGACGCTCAAGATCGGCACCGACAAGGCGAAAGGCAAAATCGCATACAACTACTACGCTCCGCAGCTCTATGACCCGCGGATGAGCGTCATCCAGGCGATCGCCGCCGACGGCCGGCCGATCGGCACGCTGGTCAACTATGCCATTCACCCGGAAGTGCTTGGCAACGAAGTGGGCCTGATGAGTCCCGACCTCATCGGTCCGCTGTGCGACAAGCTCGAAGCAGAGACCGGCGGGATGGGCATGTTCATGAACGGCGCGCAAGGGGGCATGATCACCGCCGACAATCGCAACCTCGACGACCCGCGCGACGTCGGCCAGGCGGTCTGGAACGACTCGCGCCGCTGGGACGAATGCCTGCGGATCGGACACCTGATGGCGGACGAGGCGCTGCGGATCGTCGCCGGCGCTCCGGTGCAGCAGGATCCGAAAGTCTATTGCACGCACGAGAACGTCAAGTTCCCGGTCGGCTCGGACATGATGTGGGCGATCGTCACCGGCTCGCCGCTCGACTATCCGCACAACCCTGACAAGTCGATCACCGCGCGGATCAACCTCGTCAATCTCGGCGACGCGCAGATCCTGACGATCCCCGGCGAGGCGCTGCCGAACATCGGCTACTACCTGAAGCGGAACATGCGCGGCCGGCACCAGCTGCTGTTCGGCCTGACCAACGACGCCTTCGGTTACATCCTGACGAAGGTCGACTTCAACAGCTTCGACCGGTACGAATACGTGTCGCGCACCAGCCTCGGCGAGATGACCGGCGAGATCCTGATCGAGCACTGCCTCGGCCTCGTCGCCGACTCCCCGTCGCCTGAATGAAGAAGAATGGAACGCGGATGAACGCAGATTGCAGAGGATTGTCGCAGATCAAGAGGGAGGGCGAGGCTCCTGCCGAGCCGCTCGTGTGCGAACGCTTGCGTTACAGATTTCGTCTGCCGAACGGCGTTTGACATCCCGTTGCGGCCGGTCTCCGACCGTGCCGCCCAGTTCGACCGAAGGTCTCCACACGACACCGACGCATCTGCGATGCGTCGCTAAGACCGTCAAGCCAGCACGCCCTGCACGACGTTGCCGTGGACGTCGGTGAGGCGGTAGTCGCGGCCGCCGTAGCGGTAGGTGAGCCGCTGGTGGTCGATGCCCATCAGGTGCAGGATGGTCGCGTGCAGGTCGTGGACGTGGACGCGACCTTCGACGCCATACGCGCCGAATTCGTCGGTCACGCCGTGGATGTGTCCGGCCTTCACGCCGCCGCCGGCGAGCCACATGCAGAAGGCTGCGGTGTTGTGATCGCGACCGTCGGCCCCTTCGGTGTTTGGCGTGCGGCCGAACTCGCCTCCCCAGATGACCAGCGTGTCGTCGAGCAGGCCGCGCTGCTTGAGATCGGTCAGCAGTCCGGCGATCGGCCGGTCCGTCTCTCGGGCGTTTTTGGTGTGCCCTTCCACGAGCTTGCTGTGCTGGTCCCAGTCGGTGTGATTGACGACCACGCACCGGACCCCGCGCTCGACCAGCCGCCGCGCCAGCAGGCATTTGCGGCCGTAGTCCGCCGTGGGGTCCTCATCGGCGCCGTACAGCGATTGAGTCGCGACGGACTCCTGTGACAGGTCGAACGCCTCGCTGGCAACGGTCTGCATGCGGAACGCCAGCTCGAACGACTCGATCCGGGCGTTGAGGGCCGACGTTTCGGTCCGGGCGCGGAGGTGCCGTTCGTTGAAGGCGCGGAGCGCATCCAGCTCCGCACGCTGCTGGTCGATCGGCAGCGACGGCTTCAGGTTCGGGATCGGCTCCTGCAGTTCGGGCAGGTAGGTCGACTGGAACTCGGCCGGCAGGAACGCCGATCCGAAGACCTTGGTCGGATCGAAGTTCCCTTTGACCTTGCCGAGCACAACAAAGCCCGGCAGGTTGCGGTTCTCGGCGCCGAGGCCGTACAGCATCCACGAGCCCATGCTGGGCCGCAGGAACAGTCCGCTGCCGGTCAGCATTTCCAGCGCGCCCTGGGCGTGGAAGAAACTGTCGCAGGCGACGGTCCGCAGCAGGCACAGGTCGTCCACGCGGCGGGCGACATGCGGGAACAGCTCGCTGACATCCATCCCGCTTTCACCGTACTTCGCGAACTTCCACGGCGAGGGAAATGCGTTCCCCAGCGGGCGCGGCTTGCCCAGCAGCTTGTTGGTGTTCTGATCGAGAATTGGCAGCCGCTGTCCGGCCCACTTCGCGAGTTCCGGTTTCGGGTCAAACGTATCGATCTGCGACGGCCCGCCGTTCATGAACAGGAAGATCACCCGCCTGGCGCGGGCGGCATGGTGCATCCCGACCGCCGACGAACTTCCCCCAGCCGCCGTTTCGTGCAACAGCGACGCCAGCCCGACGGCGCCGAATCCGCCCGCCAGCCGACCGAGGGCGGCGCGGCGATCGCAGAGCGGTGATGCGGAACTGACTTGCATAGACGACGGTTCGGTGAGCCGACGCATCTTCGATGCGTCGCTAATCCAGGTACACAAACTCGTTCGTGGAAATCAGCACG